>NZ_QJRK01000013.1:103771-118053 GCF_003205245.1 Pseudomonas sp. MB-090624
AAAAGCAAAAGCAAAAGCAAAAGCAAAAGCAAAAGCAAAAGCAAAAGCAAAAGCAAAAGCAAAAGCAAAAGCAAAAGCAAAAGCAAAAGCAAAAGCAAAAGCAAAAGCAAAAGCAAAAGCAAAAGCAGATCTGCTTTCGACTTTCGACTTTCGACTTTCGACTTTCAACTTTCAACTTTCAACTTTCGACTTGCAGCTTACGACTAGCAACCTCCCGTCCCCCCCGCAAGAGAAATTTCCACCCCCCTCTTGCACAACAAATATTATGGTATACCATCAGACAACAAGAGCTGATAACCCTCACCAGGAGCCACCCATGAGTTTCGAAATCCGCAAGATCGTCACCTACTCCGAAGAGACCCGCATCGAAGGCGGCAAGGCCACCGACAAGCCGGTGACCATGGTCGGCCTGGCCGTGGTGATCAAGAACCCATGGGCCGGTCGCGGTTTCGTTGAAGATCTGAAGCCGGAAATCCGCGCCAACTGCTCGGAGCTGGGCGCGCTGATGGTCGAGCGCCTGACTGCCGCCATTGGTGGGGCCGACAAGATCGAGGCCTACGGCAAGGCCGCCGTGGTGGGTGCCGATGGCGAAATCGAGCACGCTTCGGCGGTGATCCACACCCTGCGCTTTGGCAACCACTACCGCGAAGCGGTACAGGCCAAGAGCTACCTGAGCTTCACCAACAAGCGTGGTGGCCCAGGCACCTCGATCCAGATCCCGATGATGCAGAAAGACGACGAGGGCCTGCGCTCGCACTACATCACCCTGGAGATGCAGATCGAAGACGCACCGCGTGCCGATGAAATCGTCGTAGTGCTGGGCGCTGCCGACGGCGGCCGCCTGCACCCGCGCATCGGCAACCGCTACATCGACCTGGAAGAACTGGCTGCCGAAAAAGCCAGCGCTCAATAACAACAACCAAGACGGGCCGGGGCGTGGCGTGCTTACCCGCCGCGCCCGACCTTCAAGGAGCGCCCTCCATGATTCAGCCTGTCGCTGAACGCACACCTGCCGGCACCAGCTACCTGTCCGTCGGCCAGGGCCAACCCGTGGTACTGATCCACGGCGTGGGCCTGAACAAGGAAATGTGGGGCGGTCAGTTCGTTGGCCTGGCCAACGACTACCGCGTCATCGCCTATGACATGCTCGGCCACGGGCAAAGCCGCGTGCCGGCTGCCGATACCCCGCTGGAAGGCTATGCCGACCAGCTCGCCGAACTGCTTGACCACCTGCAAATCGCCCAGGCCACGGTAATCGGCTTTTCCATGGGCGGCCTGGTTGCCCGGGCCTTTGCCCTCAACTACCCGCAGCGCCTGGCGGCACTGGTGGTTCTCAACAGCGTGTTCAACCGCAGCCCCGAGCAGAGCGCCGGCGTTATCGCCCGCGCCGCCCAGGCCGCAGAACTGGGCCCCGACGCCAACGTCGACGCCGCCCTCGAGCGCTGGTTCAGCCGTGAATACAAGGCCGCCAACCCGGCCCAGGTCGCCGCTATCCGCCAGGTCCTGGCGAGCAATGACCCGCAGGGCTACCACACCACTTATTCGCTGTTCGCCACCCAGGACATGTACCGCGCCAGCGACCTGGGCAGCATCCAGGTGCCGACACTGATCGCCACCGGCGAGCTCGACTCGGGCTCCACACCGGCCATGACCCGCCAGCTCGCGGCGCGCATCCCAGGTGCGCACAGTGTGGTGCTGGCCGAGCAACGGCATATGATGGCGGTGGAAGCACCGCGTGAAGTCAACAAGATGCTGCTGGACTTCCTCGCGCAAGCCCGCACCCTTACCGAATCCGCCAAGGGGATTGTTGCATGACCCTCGTTCGTTTCCAGATGTGCATCGACGGCCAATGGCGCGATGCCCAGAGCGGCAAGACCTTCGACAGCCTCAACCCGGCCACCGCCCAGGCCTGGGCACAGTTGCCCGATGCCGACGAGGCCGATGTGGAGCTGGCCGTGCAGGCCGCCCAGCGTGCCTTCGACAGCAAGCAGTGGCGCAGCATCACGGCCACCGCGCGCGGCAAGCTGCTGCGTCGCCTGGGTGACCTGATTGCCGAGAACAAAGAGCACCTGGCGCAGCTGGAGAGCCGTGACAACGGCAAGCTGATTCGCGAAACCCGCGGCCAGGTCGGTTACCTGCCCGAGTTCTTCCACTACACCGCCGGCCTCGCCGACAAGCTCGAAGGTGGCACCCTGCCGCTGGACAAGCCCGACCTGTTCGCCTACACCGTGCACGAGCCGATCGGCGTGGTCGCCGGCATCATCCCGTGGAACAGCCCGCTGTACCTTACCGCGATCAAACTGGCCCCGGCCCTGGCGGCCGGCAACACCATCGTGCTCAAGCCGTCCGAGCACGCTTCGGCGACCATTCTGGAGCTGGCCCGCCTGGCCCTGGAAGCCGGCTTCCCGCCGGGTGTCGTCAACGTGGTCACTGGCTACGGTCCAAGCACCGGCGCGGCGCTGACCCGCCACCCGCTGGTGCGCAAGATCGCCTTCACCGGCGGTGCAGCCACTGCCCGCCACGTGGTGCGCAGCAGTGCCGAGAACTTCGCCAAGCTGTCGCTGGAGCTGGGCGGCAAATCGCCGAACATCATCTTCGCCGATGCCGACCTGGACAGCGCCATCAACGGCGCCGTGGCCGGCATCTATGCCGCCTCCGGGCAAAGCTGCGTCGCCGGCTCGCGCCTGCTGGTGCAGGACGAGATTTTCGACGAGTTTGTCGAGCGCCTGATTGCCCGCGCCAAGCGCATCCGCATCGGCAACCCGCAGGACGATGCCAGCGAAATGGGCCCGATGGCGACCGCGCAGCAGTTGGCCGTGGTCGAAGGCCTGGTCGCTGCGGCCAAGGCTGAAGGCGCCAAGCTGCACATGGGTGGCAAGCGGGCCGAGGTCGAAGGCGAAGGCTGGTTCTACGAACCGACCCTGTTCGAGTGCGACAGCAACTCGATGACCATCATGCAGGAAGAAGTGTTCGGCCCGGTCGCGGCGGTCATCCGCTTCAAGACCGAGGAGCAGGCGCTGGAAATCGCCAACGACTCGCAGTTCGGCCTGGCGGCCGGTATCTGGACCCGCGACCTGGGCCGCGCCCACCGCCTGGCCCGTGACGTGCGCTCGGGCATCATCTGGGTCAACACCTACCGCGCCGTGTCGGCCATGGCCCCGATCGGCGGTTTCAAGAACAGCGGCTACGGCCGTGAGAGTGGCATCGATTCGGTGCTGGCCTATACCGAGCTGAAGACCGTGTGGATCAACCTGTCCACCGCGCCCATGCCCGACCCGTTTGTGATGCGCTAAGAGGTAGCACGAGATGATCGAACCTGGCATCTACAAAGACGTGATGGGCTCCTTCCCGTCCGGCGTCACGGTTGTCACCACCCTGGACGCCGACGGCGGCATCGTCGGCATCACCGCCAGTGCCTTCAGCGCCCTGTCGATCGACCCGGCGCTGGTGCTGTTCTGCCCCAACTACGCCTCTGACACCTACCCGATCCTGCGCGACAGCAAGCAGTTCGCGATCCACCTGCTGTCGGCCGAGCAAACCGCCGAGGCCTATGCGTTTGCCGGCAAGGGCAAGGACAAGGCCAAGGGCATCGAGTGGCACCTGAGCGAGCTGGGCAACCCGCTGCTGGCGAAGGCCACGGCGATCATCGAGTGCGAACTGTGGCGCGAGTATGACGGCGGGGACCATGCGATCATCGTGGGTGCGGTGAAGAACCTGGTGCTGCCCGAGCAGCCGGTAACGCCGATGGTGTACCACAAGGGCAAGCTGGGCGCCCTGCCGCCTTTGGGCTGATAGACCTTTAAGCCGGTGTTGGCTGCTTCGCGGGCTTGCCCGCTCCCACAGGGATGGCGCAGCTCCAAGACCTGCGCATTACCTGTGGGAGCGGGCAAGCCCGCGAAGAGGCCACCGCCGATGTCCCTGTTTCATTCCGGAGCACTGCGCATGAGCAATGACAAGTACGAGAAAGGCCTGCAAATCCGCACCCAGGTACTGGGCGAAGACTACGTCAACCGCTCGATCCAGAACGCCGACGACTTCACCAAGCCGTTGCAGGAACTGGTCACCGAATACTGCTGGGGCCACGTCTGGGGCCGTGAAGGCCTCTCGCTCAAAGAGCGCAGCATGATAAACTTGGCCATGATTTCCGCGCTCAACCGGCCCCACGAGCTCAAGCTGCACATTCGCGGCGCATTGCGTAATGGCCTGAGCCGTGAACAGATTCGCGAGATCCTGCTCCAGGTCGGCATTTATTGCGGCGTGCCCGCGGCGGTGGACAGCTTCCGCCTGGCCCGCGAAGCGTTCGCTGAAGCCGATGCGGAGCCAACCCGTTAACACCGGGCTGTTCGAACCCACGCAAGGAGCACCCAAGGTTCGTGGTGCTATTGCGGTTGCGGCCGGGCAGCCTCTTTAAGAGCGCACTTGATGAAACGCCAGCCACTCGACGACAGCTTCAAGGTCAACCGCAACCCCGTTACCCTGCGCGAAATCGTGCTAGACAAGCTGCGCGCGGCGATCATGAACTTCCACCTGCTGCCTGGCGACCGCCTGGTCGAACGCGACCTCTGCGACCGCCTTGGGGTCAGCCGTACCTCGGTACGCGAAGCGCTGCGTCACCTGGAATCCGAAGGCCTGGTGGAATTCGCCGACGCCAAGGGCCCACGGGTGGCCATCATCACCCTGGAAGACGCCCGCGACATCTACGAGCTGCGTTGCGTACTCGAAGGCCTGATCGTGCAACTGTTCACCCTCAACGCCAAGGCCAAGGACATCCGTGCCCTGGAACGCGCGCTGGAGGTCAACCGCGAAG
The DNA here is from genome assembly GCF_003205245.1 of Pseudomonas sp. MB-090624. Taxonomy (NCBI): domain Bacteria; kingdom Pseudomonadati; phylum Pseudomonadota; class Gammaproteobacteria; order Pseudomonadales; family Pseudomonadaceae; genus Pseudomonas; species Pseudomonas sp. MB-090624. The sequence goes on from NZ_QJRK01000013.1 coordinate 108,579, forward strand.
CCTTGGAAGAAGGCGAGTTGCAGCAGGTGCTGGACTCGGTTCAAGGCTTCTACGACGTGCTGCTGGAAGGCTCCGGCAACCAGGTGGCGGCGCAGCAGTTGCGCCAGTTGCAGGCACGCATCAGCTACCTGCGCGCCACCTCGGTGTCGCAGGAAAACCGCCGCGGCGCCAGCAACCGCGAGATGGAAAAGATGGTCGAGGCGATCAAGGGTGGCGACCCGCTGGTTGCCCACCAGGCCTCCGTCGACCATGTGCGTGCGGCTGCCAAGGTAGCCCTGGATTACCTGCGCCAGAAGCAGGAAGACCACGTCAAGGTGCGCGACATCGTCGAGCCCCTGGCGCTGAAGGATCCACGTATTTAACGCCACCCACAGGCCGCTGATCATGCCCAACGCCCCGCGCTACTGCCCGCACTGTACCAAGGAACTGGCCCGGGGCGTTCCTGCAGGTGACACCCACGAACGCCTGCATTGTGGCGGCTGCGGCTACATCCACTACATCAACCCGAAGATCATCGCCGGCTGCATCATCGAGCGCGACGGCAAGTACCTGCTGTGCCAGCGTGCCATCCCGCCACGCCCCGGCACCTGGACCTTGCCGGCGGGCTTCATGGAGGCTGGCGAGACCACCGAGCAGGCGGCGCTGCGCGAAGTGTGGGAAGAAAGCGGCGTGCGGGCCGACATCATTTCGCCGTACTCGATTTTCAGCGTGCCGAAAATCAGCGAGGTCTACATCATCTTCCGCGCCATCGTGACCGAAGAAACCGGGCAATACGGGTCGGAAACGCTGGCGTACAAGTTCTTCGCACCGGATGAGATCCCTTGGGATCAGATCTACTACCCGGCGATCCGGCAGATTCTCGAACGTTACATCCTGGAGCGGCAGGCTGGGGTGTATGGCATGTACATGGGCAATGACGACACCGGCAAGGTGCACTTCATGCGTTAGCCGGTGCTGGCCCTGTGCCCCAAAAATGCCCGGGTCGCACCAGCAAAGCTCACCCATCACCGCCCACACAACGCGCAACCCCTCTACCCCAACCCCTTCAGCCAACTGGCACCCTCCTTGCTACCGTCAGCCGCTTAAGCTTTTGTCAGCCTTAGGTTTTTTAAGGCTTGAAGGTACATATTTACTAATTTCCCGTTACCCCAGCGGCCCGCATCATCGCTCCAACAAGAACGCGTCGCCCATCGCCGGCACGCACCCGGGCAGTTGCCAATGCCCTACCTTGCCTTGGAGTCAGTCATGACCAGTGCAGCCAATTCGGCACCCCTCATAGAAAAACACACGATCGGCTATGTGCCACCGCAAGACCGCCATGGAAAGGTAAGGGATCTGTTCACGCTGTGGTTCGGCGGCAACATTGCGCCGTTGCCCATCGTCACCGGCGCGTTGGGCGTGCAGCTGTTTCACCTGAACCTGGTATGGGGCATCGTCGCCATCCTGGTGGGCCACCTGCTCGGGGGCGTGCTGATGGCCCTGCACTCGGCCCAGGGCCCGCAAATGGGCATCCCGCAGATGATCCAGAGCCGTGCCCAGTTCGGTACCTTGGGCGCGCTGCTGGTGGTAGTGATTGCCGGGGTCATGTACATCGGCTTCTTCGCCTCCAACATCGTGCTCGCCGGCAAGTCTTTGCACGGTGTGGTCGACGCCGTACCGGTGCCGGTCGGCATCGTCATCGGCGCGCTGGGTTCGGGCATCATCGGCATCATCGGCTACCGCTTCATCCACGTCCTCAACCGCATCGGCACCTGGGTACTGGGTATCGGCATCGTGGTCGGCTTCGGCTATATCTTCACCCATGTGCAGAGCGACGACTTCCTCAGCCGCGGCAGCTTCAACCTGGCCGGCTGGCTGGCCACCGTGTCGCTGGCGGCGCTGTGGCAGATCGCCTTTGCGCCCTACGTGTCGGACTACTCACGCTACCTGCCGGCAGACGTGAAAGTCAGCTCGACCTTCTGGACCACCTACCTGGGCTCGGCCCTGGGTTCGAGCCTGTCGTTCATCTTCGGCGCCGTGGCGGTACTGGCCATTCCGGCCGGCATGGACACCATGGATGCGGTCAAACTGGCCACCGGGACCCTCGGCCCCGTCATGCTGGTGCTGTTCCTGCTCAGCGTCATCAGCCACAACGCCCTCAACCTGTATGGCGCGGTGCTGTCGATCATCACCCTGGTGCAAACCTTCGCCTACCGCTGGATCCCGACCGCCAAGAGCCGCGCGGTACTGTCGCTGATCGTGCTGTCGGCGTGCTGCGTGGTCGCCGTGTTCGCTTCGGCGGACTTCATTGGCCACTTCGTCGACATGGTGCTGGTGTTGCTGGTGGTGCTGGTGCCGTGGACGGCGATCAACCTCATCGACTTCTATGCCATCCACAAGGGCGACTATGACATCCAGTCGATCTTCCAGGTCGATGGCGGTATCTATGGCCGTTACAACCCGCAGGCTCTGCTCGCTTATGCGGTGGGTATCGTGGTGCAGATCCCGTTCATGAACACGCCGCTGTACGTGGGGCCGATTTCCGAGCACATCAACGGCGCCGACCTGTCGTGGCTGGTAGGGCTGGCGGTGACTTCGCCGCTGTACTGGTGGCTGGCCAGCCGTGACAGTGCTTACCGGCGCCGGCAGCTGAGTGCCAAGTTGGCCATGGGGCACTGAGTTTGCTGCGCCGGCAAATCCCAGCAGATGGTTGTGCACCATCGCTGGGAGCTCCGATGCCGGAAGCTGACCCATACATGACCGAGCACCGCAGGTGGGGCGCTCGGTCGCAGCGCCCCCTTGCCCCTCAAGCCGAACTCTACCCTCCCTCCGGCAACAAGCTGCGATCAAACATGAACACCCGCCCACCCAGCGGCGTGTGCTGATACAACTGCTGCGGCCGGCCCAGCCTGGGCTGGTTCTTCTCCCCGGTGTCCTTCACCCACCCCAGCTCACGCAAGCGCTCCAGGCGTTTACGCAGCGAGGTGCTGTTCACCGTCTGCCCCAGGCATGCCTGAACCGCCCCCAGGGCATCGAGCACGGTGAATTTCTCCGCCAGCAGGTACAGCGGCAAGCTGCTGTACACGGTCTTTGCCGCCAGCCGCTCGCGGGCCCGCTCCACCAGCAACGTGTGGTCGAAAGGCAAGAGCACCTTGCGCGCCAACACACTGCCCAGGTCGAAAAACGCCAACTGCTCACCCAAGGCTGCCTGCCCAGGGCCGATCAAGGCGAGGTAATAGGTGCTCAGCGACCAGCCCCGCGGATCGCGAAACGCATTGCCCTCGGTACCCACCTGCTCCATGTAGCACGGCACCAGCCGGGTTTTTTCGCGTAACGCGCGCTCGGCCGCGGCCTCCAGGCTGATGTCGGGGGTGCGACCATTGACGATCACCCCCGGCAACGCCCACTGGCCGGCATGCGGTTCGCGCTCACGGCGGTGCAACAACACTTGCAGATGCTGCGCATCGGGGGCCAGGCGCAGGGTCACGATATCGACACTGGCCAGGACTTCAACTGTACTCACCGGGTTGCTCCTCGTTCATTGGCCTAATAATCCACCAGAGACACTAAGTAAATCAACAAGCAAATCCATAGGGACATACGCTTGACAGACTTAGATCACCAGGTAGATTATGTAGCCAGTCCAGCAAGGAGAACCGCCATGAAAATCGCCAGTTTCGATGTCGATGCGCAGAACGGCTTCACCGGCAACGCGCCGCAGGAACTCCCGGTTCCCGAAGGCCATGAAATCGCGGTTGACCTCAACACCATGGCCCTGCGCGCCGACCTGCGCCTGGGCAGCAAAGATGCCCACCCGGCCAATGCCGCCTGGGTTGTCGCCGACCCGGCGCACATGCTGCAGCCCCTGCAAATGGCCAACGCCGACCTGACCTGGGTCAGCCACTGCGTCCCCGGCACCCCTGGGTTCGAGCTGCTGCCTGGCCTGCCGGCGCCCATCGATTACGACTACTTCGTGTGGAAGGGTGTCGAACCCGACCTGCACCCCTACGGCGCCTGCTATCACGACCTCGCCGAACGCCGTTCCACGGGGGTCATCGAATACCTCAAGGTACACCAGGTCGGCGCGGTGATCGTCGGCGGCCTGGCCCTGGACTACTGCGTCAAGACCACCGCCCGGCAACTGCGCCAGGCCGGCTTCGAGGTGCTGCTGTACCTGCCGGCCTGCCGTGCGCTGACTCAGGCAGGCGCTATCGAGGCGTGCGGCGCCTTGGCCGCCGAAGGGGTCATCCTCTGCGGCGACGAAGCCGCGCTCGACCACCAGCTTGCCCTGATCAAGGAACAGCGCCCATGAGCGAAAGTGTTTTCGGCCCACGCATCATCCAGAACCTGCTGGACACCGACTTCTACAAGATCACCATGATGCAGGCCGTGCTGCACAACTACCCCAACGCCGAAGTGGAGTGGGAGTTTCGTTGCCGCAACGACGAAGACTTGTCTCCCTACCTGGCTGAAATCCGCTACCAGGTAGAACAGCTGGCCGAGGTCACGGTGACCCACGACCAGTTGGCCTATCTGGAGAAAATCCCCTTCCTCAAACCGGATTTCATTCGCTTTCTCAGCCTGTTCCGTTTCAACCTGCGCTATGTACAGGTGGGCCTGGACGCCGCCGGGCAACTGGCAGTGCGCGTCCGCGGGCCCTGGTTGCACGTGATTCTCTACGAGATCCCGCTGCTGGCGATCATCAGCGAGGTGCGCAACCGCTACCGCTACCGTGACGTGGTGATCGAACAGGTCGGCGAGCGCTTGTACCAGAAGCTCGACTGGCTGAAAGCCGAGGCCAGTGCCGAAGAGCTGGCCGGTTTCCAGTTGGCGGACTTCGGCACGCGCCGGCGTTTCTCCTACCGGGTGCAGGAAGAAGTGGTGCACATCCTCAAGCATGATTTTCCGGGGCGCTTCGTTGGCACCAGCAACGTGCACCTGGCGCGTGAGTTCGAGCTCAAGCCGCTGGGCACCATGGCCCACGAATGGTTCATGGCGCACCAGCAGTTGGGCCCGCGCCTGGTCGACAGCCAGGCCGCTGCGCTGGAATGCTGGGTAAGGGAGTACCGTGGGCTGCTCGGCATAGCGCTGACCGACTGCATTACCATGGATGCCTTCCTCGGCGATTTCGATCTGTATTTCGCCAAGCTGTTCGATGGCTTGCGGCACGACTCTGGCGATCCACTGGCGTGGGCGGAAAAAGCCATTGCCCACTATGAGCGGCTGGGGATCGACCCAAAGAGCAAGACCCTGATCTTCTCCGATGGGCTGGATTTTGCCAAGGCGCTGGGGCTGTACCGGGCGTTGCATGAGCGGATTAATGTGAGCTTCGGCATTGGTACCCAACTGACGTGCGATATCCCGGGGGTAGCGCCGATGAACATGGTGATCAAGATGACCGCGTGCAATGGGGCGCCGGTGGCGAAAATTTCCGATAGCCCTGGCAAGACCCAGTGCCGGGACGAGAATTTCGTGGCCTATATGAAACACGTTTTCAAGGTGAATTGATGGCGGCTGTGCCGGCTTCATCGCGGGTGAACTTGCGCCCACCAGGCCGGCACCGTCACGCCACCTGTGGCATGGCCATGCACAACGCCAGAAACCGTGCGGCCGCCCGCGAGGGCGTGGCGGCGTGCGGCATGAGTATGGAAAAACGCCGTAGCAATGCCTGAGGGCTCACCTGCAACCGTTGCAATGCACCGTCTTCGTGGCGTATGGACATGGCTGAAACAAAGCCGATGCCCATGCCGGCACGCACCGCTTCCTTCACCCCCTCCACACCGGCGATTTCCAGCGCCACACGCATGGCTACGCCATCACGTGCGAATGCCCGCTCAACGACCTGCCGCACCCCCGAGCCGCTTTCACGCAACACCAACGGATAGGCCCCCAGCGCCGTTAATGGCTGCTTGTGCGTGCCTGCCAGGGGGTGCCCGCGCGGCACGATCGCCACGATTTCGTCTTCGTGCCACGGCGTGGTGTGCGTGCCCAGGGGCAACTCATGGCCGGGCGGCCCCTCGATCAGGGCGATATCGACGCTGTCCAGTGCTGCCACGATCTCCGCCGTGTTGCCATGCGAGGTCGTCACCAGCACGTCCGGGTACTGCCGATGAAAATCGGCAATCAGGTAAGGCAACAGGTAACTGGCGGGCGTGGTGCTGGCGCCAATGCGCAAGGTGCCGCGCTCCAACCCGCGCATGGCCTCGCGCAGGGCTTGGGCCTGGCGGAAGGTATCGCGCAGGCGCTCGGCGTGTGCGAGCAGTTGCTCGCCAGCCGCTGTTAGCCGCACGCCGCGACCGGCACGTTGGTAGAGGGGTTCGCCGAACGCCTCCTGCAGCAGCTTGAGCTGCCCGGAAACCGCAGGCTGCGACAGGTGCAGGGCCTGGGCCGCATGGCTGATGTTGCCATGCTCGGCAACGGTGGCGAATGTTATCAGCTGTTCTGGGGTCATGAACTCAAAATATCAGCTAAGCGGATATTTGCCATCCCAAATTACGATTTTTTATAAGCTTATAACCAGATTAACGTAGGCCTCGTCGAATCATTGCCCGGAGGACTCACATGGCCACGGTACCGTCCCATCCTGCCTACACCCCTACCCTTTCTACCAAAGGGCGGCTCAATGGCATCCTGTTCGTCGCGCTGTTCGCGCTGGCTGTCACTCAACTGGCGGCCATACCCGCCATCGCCAGGCTTGGCATCAGCCCGCTGATTGTCGGCATCGTCGCCGGTGCACTGTATGGCAACGCGCTGCGTGACGGCGTGCCGGCAAGCTGGGCCGCGGGTATCAATTTTTCCGCTCGCGGCTTGTTACGCATTGCCGTGGCGTTCTTCGGCCTGCGGGTGAGCCTGCAGGAAATTGCCGAGGTAGGCTGGTCGGGGCTAATCGTCTCGCTGCTGGTGGTTGGCAGCACATTGCTGATCGGCCTGTGGTGCGGCATGAAAGTCTTCAAGCTCGACCGCGACACCGCGCTGCTGACGGCCGCCGGTAGCGCCATCTGCGGGGCAGCCGCCGTGCTGGCATTCGAATCGGCGCTGCGCAGCGCCCCGCACAAGAGCGCCATGGCGGTGGGCAGCGTGGTGCTGTTCGGCACCTTGTTGATGTTCGTCTACCCCTTGGCGATCAACGCTGGCTGGCTGCACCTGAACACCTTGGGTGCCGGCCTGCTGCTGGGCGGCACCATCCACGAAGTGGCCCAGGTGGTCGGCGCCGCCAGCAACGTCAGCCCGGAAGTCACCCACATCGCGACCATCGTCAAGATGACCCGGGTCATGCTGCTGGTACCCGTGCTGCTGGTGGTCGGCCTGTGGATCAGCCGTTCGCGCCAGGCTGGCCAGGGCAAAGGCAACGGCCGCATCGCCATGCCCTGGTTCGCCTTCGGCTTCCTCGGCCTGGTGCTGGTGAACTCGCTGCAGGTGCTGCCCGGCAGCGTGACCCAGGCGCTCAACGGCCTGGACACCTTCGCCCTGACCATGGCGATGACCGCGCTGGGCATGGAGACGCGCTTGAGCCAGATTCGTCAGGCCGGGCCACGGGCGCTGGCGACCGGGGCGCTGCTCAACCTGTGGCTGGTTGGCGGCGGCCTGGCAATCACCCTCGGGGTGCAGAAGTTGTTGAGCTGATCGGCAACCGGGCGGCGAAGCAGGCGTAGCCCTGCAAAGGTTTTTCACCGCCCCCCTCGTGGCCGCCCACATTTCTCGGTATGGTGTTGTCCAAGAAGGATGTTTTACCCGCACAGGAAAGACTTAGATGCCTCAACGCCATGTCATCAATGCATCCGTCAGCCCCAAAGGCAGCCTGGAGACGCTGTCACAACGTGAAGTGCAGCAACTGAGTGAAGTCGGTACCGGTAGCCTTTACACCTTGTTCCGCCAGTGCGCCCTGGCCATCCTCAACACCGGCGCCCATGTCGACAACGCCAAGACCATCCTCGAGGCTTACCGGGACTTCGAGGTGCGCATCCACCAACAGGACCGTGGCGTGCGCCTGGAGCTGCAGAATGCCCCGGCCGACGCCTTTGTCGATGGCGAGATGATCGCCAGCACCCGCGAAATGCTGTTCAGCGCCCTGCGCGACATTGTCTACACCGAAAGCGAACTGGCCAGCCAGCGCATCGACCTGGAAAGCTCCCAGGGCATCACTGATTACGTGTTCCACCTGCTGCGCAACGCCCGAACCCTGCGCCCGGGTGTGGAGCCGAAGATGGTGGTGTGTTGGGGCGGCCACTCGATCAGCAGCGAGGAATACCAGTACACCAAGAAGGTCGGGCACGAATTGGGGCTGCGCAAGCTGGACGTATGCACCGGTTGCGGCCCGGGCGTGATGAAGGGCCCGATGAAGGGCGCGACCATTGCCCATGCCAAGCAGCGCATGCATGGCAGCCGCTACCTGGGCCTGACCGAGCCGGGCATCATCGCTGCCGAGGCGCCCAACCCGATCGTCAACGAACTGGTGATTCTGCCGGACATCGAGAAGCGTCTGGAAGCCTTCGTGCGTGTCGGCCACGGCATCATCATCTTCCCCGGTGGCGCCGGTACGGCAGAGGAATTTCTCTACCTGCTGGGTATCCTCATGCACCCGGACAACCACGACCTGCCGTTCCCGGTGGTGCTCACCGGCCCGCGCAGTGCCGAACCCTACCTGCAGCAGTTGCATGCCTTTGTCGGTGCCACGCTGGGCGAGGCGGCGCACCGCTTGTACGAAATCATCATCGACGACCCGGCAGAAGTTGCCCGGCACATGGTCGAAGGGCTCAAGGCGGTTAAGCAGTTCCGCCGCGAGCGCAACGATGCCTTCCACTTCAACTGGTTGCTGAAGATCGAGGAGAGCTTCCAGCGCCCCTTCGACCCTACGCATAAGGCGATGGCAGAACTGGACTTGCGCCGCGATCTGCCACCGCACGAACTGGCGGCCAACCTGCGCCGGGCGTTTTCCGGCATCGTGGCCGGCAACGTCAAGGACAAGGGTATCCGCCTGATCGAGGAGCACGGCCCTTATCAGATTCGTGGCGACAGTGCTGTGCTCGATCCGCTGGGGCGGTTGCTGCAGGCGTTCGTCGACCAGCACCGGATGAAGTTGCCCGGCGGGGCGGCGTATGTACCGTGCTATCAGGTTGTGACCTGACAGCGCCTTGCGCTAATGCGCGTCAGTCATGCAACTTGGGGCCGCGTTGCGGCCCATCGCCGGCAAGCCAGCTCCCACAGGGAGCGCATCAGGGCTGACAGGTGTTTGTCAGAATATATGCAGCGCCTGTGAGATCGAGCGCCGCCCGCGCGGCGCAATCGCGAGCTGCGCTCGCTCCTACGTTTGTTTCGGGCCAATTATTCCTGTGGGATTTGCGCGCGAACGCCTTGGTGCATGCCTCAATGTCGCGCCGTACAAACAAGGCGGCCGCGCGCGCCTGTCACAGGCGTTACTGGCCCGAAACAAACGTAGGAGCGAGCGCAGCTCGCGATTGCGCCGCGCGGGCGGCGCTCGATCTCACAGGCGCTGAAG
>NZ_QJRK01000014.1:0-117592 GCF_003205245.1 Pseudomonas sp. MB-090624
TTTCGGATAAGAGCTTCGTTGGCGCATGGAAATCCTGGCGATAAGGGTGATCGCGTCCGCTTAAAAATACGCGGACACCATCGCCCTTAATGCTGGAGTTCGGAAGGTGAGTTCGCCGGACGCTTACCAAGCTTCAAGCTACAAGTTAAAAGAAAAAGCCAAAGCAGAACGCGATCGGCTTTTGCTTGTAGCTTGTAGCTTGTAGCTTGTAGCTTGTAGCTTGTAGCTTGTAGCTTGTAGCTTGTAGCTTGTAGCTTGTAGCTTGTAGCTTGTAGCTTGTAGCTTGTAGCTTGTAGCTTATAGCTTGCCGCTTGTAGCTTGCCGCTTGCCGCTTGCAGCTCTCGCCATCAGGCGAGCCTGCAACGATCGAAGAACCGCTCCCGCCCCAGAATCATCAGCGCCGCGCGCTTGTGCGGGAAGTCGAACTCCTTCTCGCAATGGAAGCACTGGTCGTGCATGTAGCCGATCATCTTGCCATTGTCGGCACGCGGCTCGGCGACAACCCGCTGGGTACGCGGGTCATCCAGGAACAGGTAATGCACCAGCGCCGATAGCCAGCTGGCGACCTTGTGCGGGCCACGATGGCTCTGTTCCCCAACCAGCATGTGGATGCCGCGGTCGTAGTCATCGGCCGGGTAGAACGGTGCAATGCGGTCTTCCTTGGCCCAGTAAGCCTCGAAATAGGCAAATGGCTGATCGTCGAAGCAGCCAATCAACGTCAGGGTATGCGGGTCTGCCTCCAGCTTGGCCAGGTACTCGCGGTGCTGGGCAAGCGTGCCGCTTTCCTGCCAGAACGCCTCCACGCGCGGGTCGTTCTGCCAGCGGTTGAAGCGCTCCACGTCATGCTCGATGTCCAGGGTGCGCAGCGACACCCAGCTACCCAGCCGCGCATCGAAGCGCCGATAGACCTCGCCACGGGGCTTGGGCGCCCGCCGCGGGTGGCGCTTGCCGTTGCGGATCTGCATCTGCTGCGGGTAGGGGGCAGCCAGCGCCTCACCCAGCCAGGGCTGCGGCAATTGCCAGAACAGCGCGCGCTCGCACAGGTACTGGCCAGGCACATCGCCCACCAGCAGCAGGCCGCTGGCCAATGCCTGCGGCACCACCTCGGGCAGGTGCCAGATCAGGCGCTGGCAGGCACTGTCACGGGACAACAGCCAATAGCAGGCCGCCCACAAGGCTTGATAAGGGCGCTCGGGGCACAACTGCTCAAGGTGTACCTGCAAGGTTGGACCCGCCTGCAGGCGCACCTGCGCCAGCGGGCGGCCCTCCAGGGTCAGGCTCAGCCTGTTGGTCCCCTCCTCGGCACTGAGGCTGCGCCAACGTGGCGGTGACTGTGGCTGCGAATCGGCATCGAAGGGCATGGGTGGGTCTCGCGAAATGAACAAAGGGCTCACTGTCGAGAACGATGCCACGCGGCGGCAATTTAGTCCTCGGGCGCACTGACGGCGATGCGGTAAGGCTGGAAAATGCGCGCCAGCTCACCGCTATCACGCAAGCCTCTCAACAGTTCAGCGAACGACCGCTCGCCAATGGGCGCGGCGGGCCGCAGCAGCGCATAGTGGTGGTAAACCTGATCGATGCGCTGCGATGCAACCAGTTGCGCACGGCTGGACGGGTTACGTGCCAGGAAGTCACTGAGGTAGGAGCGCGTGACCAGGGCAATGTCGGCGCGGCCCGCCTGCACCATCAGCAGGTTGCTGTCGTGCGAATAGGTCAACGTCGCATTGTAGGCGTTGCGCAGGTAGCGCGGGTCGGCGTTGAAACCGGCGAACGCATAGTGATAGCCGTTGAACAGGGCCAGGCGCTTGCCCTTCAGGTCATCGAAGTAATGCGGGGCGCGCCCGTCCACCTGGCGGGCCACGAACACTTCGGCATCTTCCAAGCCCATGTCCACCTGTTGATGGGGGATCTGCTCCCAGCCCCACTGCGGGTTCTCGAAAATGGCCATATCGGTACGGCCTTGCTGCAAGTCACTGAAACGCCGCTGGATGGAAGTGGGCACCAATACGAAGCGGTAGCGCTGCTGGGCACGGTTGAGCGCAGCGACCAACTGCGGCAACAAGCCGTTGTCGGCGCCCTGCTCGGGGCGCACCGTATACGGCGGGAAATGCGCGGCACCGACTTTCACCTCGATGGCACCTGCCGCGCATGCCGGTACGGCCAACCAGTAAACAGCCAGCAACATGAGGGTGGACAAGGCCTTCAGGCCGGGCGCAAGGGTAAAGGCGGACATTCATCACGGTTCATGCCTGGGTTCGCTTAAGCTAGGCGTTTTACCGGGGCGGCACAACTGCTGCCTCCGGCTTTCGTGCCCCTCGGTACGCCATTGGCGGTGGCAAAACGGGCGGCAAAATGCCACGAGGTGCCGGATGCGCCGAGTTTGGCTACGCTCTAGCAGGATCTGCAAGGGAGCCTGGTATGGGCCATTGGTTGGTGATCGACCTGGAGGCCACCACCGATGAGGGTGGGTGGCCGGTCACGGAGATGGAAGTCATTGAAATCGGCGCGAGCCTGGTCACCCGCGAAGGCCGTGAGGTCGACCACTTCCAGCGTTTCGTGCGCCCGCGGCGGCGCCCGCAGCTGACCCCGTTCTGTCGCGAGCTGACCCACATCAGCCAGGCCGACGTCGATGCGGCCGCGCCGTTTCGCGAGGTATGGGCCAGCTTCGAGCACTGGCTCGGGCAGCATCGTGAACAGTTGCAGGCCTGGGTCAGTTGGGGCGACTACGACCGCCAGCAACTGCATCAGGAATGGCACCTGCACGGCCTGGACAGCCTGCTGCGCACGCTGGCGCACATCAACCTCAAGCAACGCTTTGCCAAGGCCCGCCACCTGCAGCGCCCTGCCGGCCTGAACGGCGCCCTGCAACTGGCTGGCATGCACTTTTGCGGGCAGCAGCACCGGGCCCTGGAAGATGCGCGCAACACAGCGCGGCTGCTGCCCTTGAGCCTGCCCGCCGACGGGCCCTGAAAGCAGATGACGAGGCCATTGGGCTTGGGCATACTGGCCAGCCCTTTTTCCTCCCCTTTTTCAGGAGACGCCCATGTTCCAGGTCAACGAGTACTTCAACGGCACCGTCAAGTCGATCGCCTTCACGGGCGAAGAAGGCCCGGCCACTGTCGGCGTGATGGCCCCGGGCGAATACGAGTTCGGCACTGCCAAGCGTGAAATCATGCACGTGGTGTCGGGTGCGTTGATCGTCAAGCTGCCAGGCAGCGACAACTGGGAAACCTTCAAGGCGGGCGACACGTTCAATGTACCGGCTGACAGCAAGTTCCAGCTGCAGGTGAAGGTAGACACCGCTTACCTGTGCGAGTACCGCGATTAATTGTTCGCTATTGTCACGCTCGTTGTAGGAGCGGCCTTGTGTCGCGAAAGGGCTGCGAAGCAGCCCCAGTTTTTAGCTTCGCCGCGTGAATTGCCGGGGCCGCTGCGCGGCCCTTTCGCGACACAAGGCCGCTCCTACAAGCGTATGCCTGCCAAAAAGCTGGCAACTCGCTGCGCAGCCGCCTGCAAATGCTGCTCATGGCTGAACCCCGAAGCCTTCAACGGCTTCAGGTCATGGTCCGCCGCCACTAGCCAGCTCACCTCGATCGCCGGCGACAACGCATACCCTGCCACCGCTTCCCGGTTGCCCAGCGCATCGCGCTCGCCCTGCACGATCAACGTCGGGGTTCTCAACCCGGCCAGGTGCTCCACGCGCGGCTTCTCGGGTTTGCCCACCGCGTAGAACGGATAGCCCAGGCACACCAGCGCATCAGCGCCCAGTTCGTCGGCCAGCAGGCTGGCCATGCGCCCGCCCATCGACTTGCCACCCACCGCCAGCTTGCCCGCGACCAAAGGTCGCACCTGCCGGTACACCTCGCGCCAGCTTTCCAGCAATACCTTCTGCGGGTTCGGCGGCCGCTTGCCACCGCCAACCCGGCGCTCGGCCATGTACGGGAACTCGAAGCGCAGCACCGCTACCCCAAGTGCCGCAAGCCTTTGCGCCATTTCGTCCATGAACCCGCTGTCCATCGGCGCACCGGCACCATGGGCCAGGATCAGGCAGCCCTTGTAACCCTCCCCGCCCTCGACCTGCGCAAGATCGCAGCGCAAGCCTGGGACATTTCCGACCTTCGCCCATTGATCCCCGTCAATACCGGCACTTTGCCCATTAATCATGCTTGCCTCGCTGTAAAGCCTGCCAAATAACCGTGGATGGGAACCCATACATGAACACAACCAGCAGTACCGCCTATAACTACAAGGTGGTCCGCCAATTCGCCATCATGACGGTGGTGTGGGGAATCATCGGGATGGGGCTCGGCGTTTTCATCGCCGCCCAGCTTGCCTGGCCTGCCCTCAACTTCGACCTCCCCTGGACCAGCTTCGGCCGCCTGCGCCCACTGCACACCAATGCGGTGATCTTCGCCTTCGGCGGCTGCGCGCTGTTCGCCACCTCCTATTATTCGGTGCAACGCACCTGCCAGACCACCCTGTTCGCCCCCGGCCTGGCCGCGTTCACCTTCTGGGGCTGGCAGCTGGTGATCCTGCTGGCGGCCATCAGCCTGCCATTGGGCTACACCAGCTCCAAGGAATACGCCGAGCTGGAGTGGCCGATCGACATCCTGATCACCATCGTCTGGGTCTGCTACGCCATCGTGTTCTTCGGCACGCTGATCAAGCGCAACACCAAGCACATCTACGTGGGCAACTGGTTCTTCGGTGCGTTCATCCTGACGGTGGCCATGCTGCACATCGTCAACAACCTGGAACTGCCGGTCAGCCTGACCAAGTCGTACTCGGTTTATGCCGGTGCCACCGACGCCATGGTGCAGTGGTGGTATGGCCACAACGCGGTGGGCTTCTTCCTGACCGCGGGCTTCCTGGGGATGATGTACTACTACGTGCCCAAGCAGGCCGAACGCCCGGTGTACTCCTACCGCCTGTCGATCGTGCACTTCTGGGCGCTGATTACCCTGTACATCTGGGCCGGCCCGCACCACCTGCACTACACCGCCCTGCCTGACTGGGCGCAATCGCTGGGCATGGTGATGTCGCTGATCCTGCTGGCACCGAGCTGGGGTGGCATGATCAACGGCATGATGACCCTGTCGGGGGCCTGGCACAAACTGCGCAGCGACCCGATCCTGCGCTTTTTGGTGGTGTCGCTGGCGTTCTACGGCATGTCCACCTTCGAGGGCCCGATGATGGCCATCAAGACGGTCAACGCCCTTTCCCACTACACCGACTGGACCATCGGCCACGTGCACGCTGGCGCCCTGGGCTGGGTCGCGATGATCTCGATCGGCGCCCTGTACCACACCATCCCGAAAGTGTTCGGCAAGGAACGCATGTACAGCATCGGCCTGATCAACGCGCATTTCTGGCTGGCCACCATCGGCACCGTACTGTACATCGCCTCGATGTGGGTCAACGGCATTGCCCAGGGCCTGATGTGGCGCGCAGTGAACAGCGACGGCACGCTCACCTACTCGTTCGTGGAAACCCTGGTGGCCAGCCACCCAGGCTTCATCGTGCGCTTCGTCGGCGGTGCGATCTTCCTCAGCGGCATGTTCCTGATGGCCTGGAACACCTGGCGCACCGTGCGTTCGCCGGCGCTTGATGCTGCCCCTGCGAACGCCCAGCTGGCTTGAGGAGACCTGCCTGATGAAACATGAAGTCATCGAGAAAAACGTTGGCCTGCTGGCCCTGCTGATGGTGTTGGCGGTCAGTATCGGCGGCCTGACCCAGATCGTGCCGCTGTTCTTCCAGGACGTCACCAACAAGCCGGTCGAAGGCATGAAGCCTTACACCGCGCTGCAGCTCGAAGGCCGCGACATCTACATCCGCGAAGGCTGCGTAGGCTGCCATTCGCAGATGATCCGCCCATTCCGCGCCGAAACCGAACGCTACGGCCACTACTCGGTCGCCGGCGAGAGCGTGTGGGACCACCCGTTCCTGTGGGGCTCCAAGCGTACCGGCCCGGACCTGGCCCGGGTCGGCGGCCGCTACTCGGACGACTGGCACCGCGCGCACCTGTACAACCCGCGCAACGTGGTGCCGGAGTCGAAGATGCCGGCGTACCCCTGGCTGGTCGCCCAACAGGTGGACAACAGCCACACCGACGTGAAGATGCGCACCCTGCGTACGCTCGGCGTGCCGTACACCGACGACGACATCGCCGGTGCCCGCGACGCGGTCAAGGGCAAGACCGAGATGGACGCACTGGTGGCTTACCTGCAGGTGCTTGGCACCGCGATCAAGAACAAGAGGTGATTGCGATGGAAATGGACACCGGCATGATTCGCGGCCTCGGCACCCTGGTGGTGATGGTCGCCTTCATCGGCCTCTCCCTGTGGGTATTCAACCGCCGTCGCGACCGTGATTTCGCCGAGGCGCGCTTGCTGCCCTTCGTCGACGACCGCCTGCCCGCTGCCGGGCAGGAACCTGCTGCAAAAAGGAGTAACGGGCAATGACCACCTTCTGGAGTACGTATATCAGCGTACTGACCATCGGGAGCCTGATTGGCCTGACCTGGCTGTTGCTCGCCACCCGCAAGGGCCAGAGCCACAACCCCACCGACCAGACCATGGGCCACAGCTTCGACGGCATCGAGGAGTACGACAACCCCTTGCCCAAGTGGTGGTTCTGGCTGTTCGTCGGCACCCTGGTGTTCGCGGTCGGCTACCTGATCCTTTACCCGGGCCTGGGCAACTGGAAAGGCATTCTGCCGGGTTATGAAAATGGCTGGACCGGCGCCAACGAATGGCAAAAGGAAATGGACAAGGCCGACGCCCGCTTCGGGCCGATCTTCGCCAAGTACGCCGCCATGCCGGTGGAGGAAGTGGCCAAGGACCCGCAGGCGTTGAAAATGGGCGGGCGCCTGTTCGCCTCCAACTGCTCGGTCTGCCATGGCTCGGACGCCAAGGGCGCGTTCGGCTTCCCCAACCTCACCGACAAGGACTGGCGCTGGGGCGGTGATGCGCAGACCATCAAGGCGTCGATCATGAACGGCCGCCATGGTGTGATGCCGGCCTGGGCCGAGGTGATTGGCGAGCAGGGCGTGGCCGACGTCGCCGCGTTCGTGCTGACCAGCATGGACGGCCGTAAACTGCCGGAAGGCGCCAAGGCCGACCCGGCCAAGGGCAAGGAGATCTTCGCCGGCAACTGCGTGGCCTGCCACGGGCCGGAAGGCAAAGGTACCCCGGCCATGGGCGCGCCCGACCTGACCCACCCACAGGCGTTCATCTATGGGTCGAGCTTTGCCCAGCTGCAACAGACCATCCGCTACGGTCGCCAAGGGCAGATGCCGGCGCAGGCCGAGATTCAGGGTAATGACAAAGTGCACCTGTTGGCGGCGTATGTGTACAGCCTGTCGCAGGATGGCGCGGCTGAAACCGTGACCTCCAAGTAATACCCCGGGGGCCGCTTTGCGGCCCATCGCGATGCAAGGCCGCTCCTACAGGAGATCGCATTCTTTCTGTAGGCGCGGCCTTGTGTCGCGAAAGGGCTGCAGAGCAGCCCCAGCGCTCCCCCGCCCTACTCCCTCCCTTGCACCCCCTCCGCACAGAACTAAGCTTGTTGCCACAGTGGGCATCCTACGAAAGCACCGGCGCAGACGCCGCGCCTGGCCAGTGGTCGCCCCAAAAAAAGCTTGACCGATCGATCAGAAAAAGGTGAAAAACGGTACACATTACAGATAGTTATTTGTGTACAATCCACCTGACCCGAGCGCTGCGGGACATCAGTGAACGGGCCCGGACACGGGTCGGCGTACCAAAGTTGCGTTGCGGTAACCCGGAGGGTTATCAATACTGGCGCCGATTTTTCAACCAACAAGAACATCAAAACCGTGGAACCTTAGAATGAGCACAGCAATCAGTCCGACTGCTTATAACTATAAGGTCGTCCGCCAGTTCGCCATCATGACGGTGGTCTGGGGGATCCTTGGCATGGGCCTCGGCGTCTTCATCGCCTCGCAGCTGGTGTGGCCACAACTGAACCTGGACCTGCCCTGGACCAGCTTCGGGCGCCTGCGTCCGCTGCACACCAACCTGGTGATCTTCGCCTTCGGCGGCTGCGCGCTGTTCGGCACCAGCTACTACGTGGTGCAGCGCACCTGCCAGACGCGGCTGATTTCCGACAGCCTGGCCGCCTTCACCTTCTGGGGTTGGCAGGCGGTGATCGTCGGGGCGCTGATCACCCTGCCGATGGGCTACACCACCACCAAGGAATACGCCGAGCTGGAGTGGCCACTGGCGATTCTGCTGGCCATTGTCTGGGTCACCTACGGGGTGGTGTTCTTCGGCACCATCGTCAAGCGCAAGACCAAGCATATCTATGTCGGCAACTGGTTCTACGGTGCCTTCATCGTGGTCACCGCGATGCTGCACATCGTCAACCACATCTCCCTGCCGGTCAGCCTGTTCAAGTCGTACTCGGCCTACTCCGGCGCCACCGATGCGATGATCCAGTGGTGGTACGGGCACAACGCCGTGGGCTTTTTCCTGACCACCGGCTTCCTGGGCATGATGTACTACTTCGTGCCCAAGCAGGCCGAGCGGCCGATCTACTCGTACCGCCTGTCGATCGTGCACTTCTGGGCGCTGATCACCCTGTACATCTGGGCCGGCCCGCACCACCTGCACTACACCGCCCTGCCCGACTGGGCGCAGTCGCTGGGTATGGTGATGTCGATCATCCTTCTGGCGCCAAGCTGGGGCGGCATGATCAACGGCATGATGACCCTGTCGGGCGCCTGGCACAAACTGCGTACCGACCCGATCCTGCGCTTCCTGGTGGTGTCGCTGGCGTTCTACGGCATGTCCACCTTCGAAGGCCCGATGATGGCCATCAAGACCGTCAACTCGCTGTCGCACTACACCGACTGGACCATCGGCCACGTGCACGCAGGCGCCCTCGGCTGGGTCGCCATGATTTCGATCGGCGCCGTGTACCACATGATCCCGCGCCTGTATGGCCGCGAGCAGATGCACAGCGTTGGCCTGATCAACGCGCACTTCTGGCTGGCCACCATCGGCACCGTGCTGTACATCGCCTCGATGTGGGTCAACGGCATCACCCAGGGCCTGATGTGGCGTGCCATCAACGATGACGGCACCCTCACCTACTCGTTCGTCGAGGCACTGCAAGCCAGCCACCCGGGCTACATCGTGCGTGCCCTGGGCGGTGCGTTCTTCGCCAGCGGCATGCTGCTGATGGCCTACAACGTGTTGCGTACCGTGCGTGCCGCCAACCCGGCACAGGCTGAAGAAGCCGCCAAGATCGTCGTTGTGGGAGCGCACTGATGAAGCATGAAGCCGTCGAGAAGAACATTGGCCTGCTGGCCTTCTTCATGGTCATCGCGGTAAGCGTCGGTGGCCTGACCCAGATCGTCCCGCTGTTTTTCCAGGACGTGACCAACAAGCCGGTCGAGGGCATGAAGCCGCGTACCGCCCTGGAGCTGGAAGGCCGCGACATCTATATCCGCGAAGGTTGCGTGGGCTGCCACTCGCAGATGATCCGCCCGTTCCGCGCCGAAACCGAGCGCTACGGGCACTACTCGGTCGCCGGCGAGAGCGTGTGGGACCACCCGTTCCTGTGGGGCTCCAAACGTACCGGGCCGGATCTGGCACGGGTCGGTGGCCGCTACTCCGATGACTGGCACCGCGCGCACTTGTACAACCCGCGCAACGTGGTGCCGGAATCGAAGATGCCGGCTTACCCCTGGCTGGTCGAGAACACGCTCGACGGCAAGGACACCGCGAAGAAGATGGAGGTGCTGCGCACTCTCGGCACACCGTACACCGACGCCGACATTGCCGGCGCCCGTGACGCGGTCAAGGGCAAGACCGAAATGGACGCCCTCGTGGCGTACCTGCAGGGTCTTGGCACCATCATCAAGAGCAAACGGTGACGCTGATGGATATCGGGATGATTCGCGGCCTGGGTACCGTCGTGGTGATGGTGGCGTTCGTGGGCCTGGCGCTGTGGGTGTTCAACCCACGGCGCAAGAAGGACTTCGACGAAGCCACCCAACTGCCCTTCGCCGATGACCCCGAGGCCAAACGGCACGTCGAGCAAGCAAAAGCTTCTGGGAGCAAACAACAATGACAACCTTCTGGAGTCTGTACGTTACCGTCCTGACCCTGGGCACCATCTTCTCGTTGACCTGGCTGCTGCTGTCGACCCGCAAGGGCCAGCGCGAAGAGGTGACCGACGAAACCGTCGGGCACGCCTTCGATGGTATCGAGGAGTACGACAACCCACTGCCGAAATGGTGGTTCTGGCTGTTCGTCGGCACCATCGTCTTCGCCCTCGGCTACCTGGTGCTGTACCCGGGGCTGGGCAACTGGAAAGGCATGCTGCCGGGTTATGCCTACCTGGACAACGACAAACAGACCGAGTTTTCCAACGGCCAGCAGGGCTGGACCGGCGTGCACGAGTGGGAAAAGGAAATGGCCAAGGCCCAGGCGCGCTTCGGCCCGATCTACGCCAAGTTCGCCGCCATGCCTATCGAAGAAGTGGCCAAGGACCCGCAGGCGCTGAAAATGGGCGCACGCCTGTTCGCCTCCAATTGCTCGGTATGCCATGGCTCCGACGCCAAGGGCGCCTTCGGTTTCCCCAACCTGGCCGACAATGACTGGCGCTGGGGCGGCGAGCCGGAAACCATCAAGGCCACCATCATGGGCGGCCGCCACGGTGTGATGCCGGCATGGGCCGAAGTGATCGGTGACCAAGGTGTGGCCGACGTCGCGGCATTCGTGGTCAGCAAGCTCGATGGCCGTACCCTGCCGCAAGGGGTCAAGGCCGATGTGCAGAATGGGCAGAAGATCTTCGCCGCCAACTGCGTGGCCTGCCACGGGCCGGAAGGCAAAGGCACGCCAGCCATGGGGGCACCGAACCTGACCCACCCGCAGGCGTTCATCTACGGCTCCAGCTTTGCCCAGTTGCAGCAGACCATCCGCTATGGCCGCCAAGGGCAGATGCCGGCCCAGGAACAGCTGCAGGGCAACGACAAGGTGCACTTGCTGGCGGCTTATGTGTACAGCCTGTCGCACCAGGCTGAGCCGGCCAAGGCCGAGTAAGCAGGCCTGGCCTCTTCGCGGGCTCGCCCGCTCCCACAACCTCGAGGCTGATGAGGGACCTGTGGGAGCGGGCAAGCCCGCGAAAAGGCCGGCACAGCCAAGCATTTCTCGCAGGCTGATGACCTGGATCAATTGACACCCGCCATAACACGATTCACACCGCGAACCCAACGCGACTAAAGGTCGCAGTGCGACCCCGGGCCGCCCACAGCGGCGTATCATGAACCGCAGAGCGCTAGCAGATTGCGCGAGACTGCGGCCGGCACGCACTGGCCGCGGCATTTTTCCACTGCCGTGGGACTTGATGATGAGCAAGCAAATTCCGGTACATGATGTAACCCCGCCTGCCACGAAAGGGAAGGACTCCGTCGACCTCTACGCGTCCCGCGAAAAAATCTATACCCGCGCCTTCACCGGCCTGTTCCGGCGTTTGCGCATGGTTGGCGGTGCCGCGCTGTTCCTGCTGTACTTCGGCACGGTATGGCTGAACTGGGGTGGCCACCAGGCGGTGTGGTGGAACCTGCCCGAGCGCAAGTTCTATATCTTCGGTGCCACCATCTGGCCGCAGGACTTCATCCTGCTGTCAGGCATCCTCATCGTTGCGGCCTTCGGCCTGTTCTTCATCACTGTGTTCGCAGGCCGGGTCTGGTGTGGCTACACCTGCCCGCAAAGCGTATGGACGTGGATCTTCATGTGGTGCGAAAAGGTCACCGAGGGCGACCGCAACCAGCGCATCAAACTGGACAAGGCGCCCATGAGCGCCAACAAGTTCCTGCGAAAGTTCAGCAAGCACAGCCTGTGGCTGCTGATCGGTTTCGTCACCGGCATGACCTTCGTCGGCTACTTCTCGCCGATCCGTGAACTGGTGATCGAGTTCTTCACCGGCCAGGCCGATGGCTGGGCCTATTTCTGGGTTGGCTTCTTCACCCTCGCCACCTACGGCAACGCCGGTTGGCTGCGCGAGCAGGTGTGTGTGTACATGTGCCCCTACGCCCGCTTCCAGAGCGTGATGTTCGACAAGGACACACTGATCGTCTCCTATGACCCGCGCCGCGGCGAAACCCGGGGCCCGCGCAAGAAAGGCGCGGATTACAAGGCCCAAGGCCTGGGCGACTGCATTGACTGCACCTTGTGCGTGCAGGTCTGCCCGACCGGCATCGACATCCGCGACGGCCTGCAGATCGAATGCATCGGCTGCGCCGCCTGCATCGATGCCTGCGACGGCATCATGGACAAGATGAACTACCCCAAAGGGCTGATCAGCTACACCACCGAGCACAACCTCTCCGGGCAGAAAACCCACCTGCTGCGGCCCCGCCTGATCGGCTACGCGCTGGTGTTGCTGGTGATGATCATCGGCCTGGCCACAGCCTTCGCCACCCGCTCGCTGGTCGGTTTCGACGTCAGCAAGGACCGTGTGCTGTACCGCGAAAATGCCCAGGGCCGGATCGAGAACGTGTACAGCCTGAAGGTCATGAACAAGGACCAGCGTGACCATGTGTATGTGCTGGACGCCACTGGCCTGCCAGACCTCACGCTCGAAGGCCAACGCGAGATCCGCGTGGCCGCCGGGGATATCGTCAGCCTGCCGGTGCAGCTGTCGGTGGCGCCGGAAAAACTGCCATCGACCACCAACGAAATCACCTTCATCCTCAACAGCGCCGACGACAGCAGCGCGCAGGTTGAAGCCAAGAGCCGCTTCATCGGCCCACAGATCCGCTAAGAGAGATAACCCACAATGCCTGCCACCGCCGCCGACCCTTGGTACAAGCACCTCTGGCCCTGGATCATCATT
The DNA here is from genome assembly GCF_003205245.1 of Pseudomonas sp. MB-090624. Taxonomy (NCBI): domain Bacteria; kingdom Pseudomonadati; phylum Pseudomonadota; class Gammaproteobacteria; order Pseudomonadales; family Pseudomonadaceae; genus Pseudomonas; species Pseudomonas sp. MB-090624. The sequence continues at coordinate 12,868 of NZ_QJRK01000014.1, forward strand.
GCTATCCTCACCACCTCGGTGTGCCTGAGCCTGAGCATGGTCAGCATCGCCGTGAACAACCCGGACAACCTGGTGAACGACAATTACTACGAGGCGGGCAAGGGCATCAACCGCTCACTGGACCGCGAACTGCTGGCACAGAAGCTGCGCCTCCAGGCCAGTGTGCACCTGGATGAACTGACCGGCGAAGTGGACCTGCGCCTGGCCGGCAACAGCAACCCGCAGAACCTGGAACTGAACCTGATATCGCCCACCCAGCCGGAAAAGGACCGCAAGGTGCTGCTGAGCCAGGTCGAGGCCGGGCGTTATGTGGGGCAGCTGCAAGACAAGGTTGATGGGCGGCGTTTCGTTGAGCTGCTGGGCAGTGAAGGTGGCCAGGTGTGGCGGCTGTTCGAGGAGGAGAAGGTCGAGCATGGCGTGACCTTGCAGCTTGGTGATGAAGCCATCCAAGGCGCCGAGCACCTGTAGGAGCGGCCTTGTGTCGCGAAAGGGCTGCGCAGCAGCCCCTGCAACCTATGCTGCGAAGCTGAGATCGTGGGGCCGCTTCGCGCCCCTTTCGCGATACAAGGGCGCTCCTACAGGGAAGCGCGCCAACCGGCCGCTATGTGTAAGGCAATGATGTGATGACCCAACCCATTCCCTGCTACCACTGCGCCCTGCCCGTTCCTGCCGGCAGCCGCTTCACCGCTGTGGTGCTCGGCGAGCCCCGCGAGTTCTGCTGCCCCGGCTGCCAGGCAGTGGCCGAGGCGATCGTGGCCGGCGGCCTGGAACACTACTACCAGCACCGCAGCGACAACAGCGCCAACCCCGAAGCGTTGCCCAGGCAGTTGCAGGACGAACTGGCCCTGTACGACCGCAGTGACGTGCAGCAAACCTTCGTCCACCACTTGGGCGACCTGGCCGAAGCCACCTTGCTGATCGAAGGTATCAGCTGTGCGGCGTGTGGCTGGCTGATCGAAAAACACCTGCGCAACCTGCCCGGCGTCGCCGAGGCGCGCCTTAACCTGTCCAACCACCGCCTGCTGGTTGCCTGGGATGCCTCGCAGCTGCCACTGTCGCGCCTGCTGGCCGAACTGCGCCAGATCGGTTACGCCGCCCACCCCTACCAACCCGACCAGGCCGCCGAGCAGTTGGCCCGGGAAAACCGCAGCGCCCTGCGGCGCCTGGGCGTGGCCGGGTTGTTGTGGTTCCAGGCAATGATGGCGACCATGGCCACCTGGCCGGAATTCAACATCGACCTGTCGCCCGAGCTGCACACCATCCTGCGTTGGGTGGCGCTGTTCCTGACGATCCCCATCGTGTTCTACAGCTGCGCGCCGTTCTTCAAGGGCGCCGCACGCGACCTGCGCACCCGCCACCTGACCATGGATGTTTCGGTGTCACTGGCCATTGGCCTGGCGTTCGGCGCGGGTATCTGGACAGCCATCACCGGCAGCGGCGAGCTGTATTTCGACACCGTCGGCATGTTCGCCCTGTTCCTGCTGACCGGCCGCTACCTGGAACGCCGCGCCCGCGAGCGCACCGCAGTGGCCACGGCGCAACTGGTGAACTTGCTGCCGGCTTCGTGCCTGCGCCTGGACAGCCAAGGCCGCAGCGGGCGCATTCTGCTCAGTGAACTGCAATGCGGCGACACCGTACAGGTGCTGCCCGGCGCAGTGATTCCCGCCGACGGGCGCGTCGTCGAAGGCCGCTCCAGCGTCGACGAATCGCTGCTGACCGGTGAGTACTTGCCACAGCCGCGGCGAGTGGGGGACCGGGTCACCGGCGGCACCTTGAACGTGGAAAGCACGCTGAACATAGAAGTCCAGGCCCTGGGCCACGACTCGCGGCTGTCGGCCATCGTCCGCCTGCTGGAGCGTGCGCAGACGGAAAAACCACGCCTGGCAGAAATTGCCGACCGCGCCTCTCAGGGGTTCCTGCTGTTCTCGCTGCTGGCCGCAGTGGCCATCGGCCTGTGGTGGTGGTACCTGGAGCCGGCGCGGGCGTTCTGGATCGTGCTGGCCATGCTGGTGGCGACGTGCCCTTGTGCGCTGTCGCTGGCCACCCCCACCGCACTCACTGCAGCCACCGGCACCCTGCATAAACTTGGCCTGCTGGTGACCCGTGGCCATGTGCTGGAAGGCCTGAACCAGATCGATACGGTGATTTTCGACAAGACCGGCACGCTGACCGAAGGCAGGCTGACCTTGCGCAGCATTCGCCCACTCGGCAGCTACCCCGCGGACCGTTGCCTGGCGCTGGCGGCGGCATTGGAGAACCGTTCGGAGCACCCCATCGCCCGGGCGTTCGGGCGCGCGGCCACACCTGCTGAAGAGGTGCAGAGTGTGCCCGGCCTGGGCCTGGAAGGGCTGGTCGATGGCCAGCGCCTGCGCATTGGCCAGGCCAGCTTCGTCTGCGCCTTGAGCGGCGCGCAAGTACCTGCGGTGCCCGAGCCTCGCGGCCAGTGGCTGCTGCTGGGCGACCGCCAGGGGCCATTGGCCTGGTTCGGCCTGGACGACCGCTTGCGCGATGATGCACCGGCCCTGCTGGCTGCCTGCAAAGCGCGGGGCTGGCGCACCCTGCTGCTGTCTGGCGACAGTTCGCCGATGGTCGCGGAAGTCGCCGCGCAACTGGGCATCGACCACGCCATTGGCGGCCTGCGCCCGGACGACAAACTGGAGCGCCTCAAAGCCTTGCAGGCCGAAGGGCGCAAGGTGCTGATGCTGGGCGACGGGGTCAATGATGTGCCAGTGCTGGCCGCCGCCGACATCAGCATCGCCATGGGCAGCGCCACCGACCTGGCCAAGACCTGCGCCGACGCGGTGCTGCTGTCCAACCGCCTGAGCGCGCTGGTGCAGGCGCTGGAACTGGCGCGCCGCACCCGCCGCAACATCCTCGAGAACCTGCTGTGGGCAACCCTGTATAATGGCCTGATGTTGCCGTTCGCCGCCCTCGGCTGGGTCACCCCGGTGTGGGCTGCTGTCGGCATGTCGGTGAGCTCACTGATCGTGGTGCTCAATGCCCTGCGCCTGACCCGCGTGCCAGTCAGCGCCGGGCTGCCCGCGATGAATGCCGCGCAACCCGCCAGGAGTACGCCATGCCCGCCCTCTATGTCATGATCCCCGCAGCCCTGCTGCTGGTCGGCGTGGCCGTGTACATCTTCTTCTGGGCCGTGGACAGCGGCCAGTACGACGACCTCGACGGCCCGGCGCACAGCATTCTGTTCGACGACCAGGACCCTCGTCACCAGGCGGCGGTCAAACCCGACGACACGCCGGGCAACGCCGACAAGGACTTGCCACCCCGTGCCTGACCTGCTTCCCCTGCTGGGCTCGGCGCTGGTGCTCGGCTTGCTCGGCGGCGGCCACTGCCTGGGCATGTGCGGCGGCCTGATGGGTGCGCTGACCTTGGCCATCCCCCCTGAACAACGCGGCAGGCGCCTGCGCCTGCTGCTGGCGTACAACCTGGGGCGCATCTTCAGCTATGCCTGCGCCGGGTTGCTGCTGGGCCTGGCCGGCTGGGCCGTGGCCAGCAGCCCGGCCGCCCTGGCCCTGCGGGTCCTGGCCGCCTTGCTGTTGATTGCCATGGGCCTGTACCTGGCCGGCTGGTGGAGCGGGCTGACGCGTATCGAGGTGCTAGGCCGCGGCGTGTGGCGGCATATCCAGCCGCTGGCGTCGCGCTTGCTGCCGGTGTCCAGCCTGCCCCGTGCGTTGCTGCTGGGGGCCTTGTGGGGGTGGTTGCCATGCGGGTTGGTGTACAGCACGTTGTTATGGGCAGCCAGCCAGGGCCATGCCGGCTACAGCGCGGCGTTGATGCTGGCGTTCGGGGTGGGCACCTGGCCGGTGCTGCTGGCGACCGGATTGGCGGCAGAGCGGGTAAACACTTTGTTGAAACGGCGCAGTGTGCGGGTGGCCGGCGGGGTGCTGGTGATGCTGTTTGGTATCTGGACCATGCCCGGGCCGCACCAGCATTGGCTGATGGGGCATTGAGGGCTGCAAGCTACAAGCTACAAGCTACAAGCTACAAGCTACAAGCTACAAGCTACAAGCTACAAGCTACAAGCTACAAGCTACAAGCTACAAGCTACAAGCTACAAGCTACAAGCTACAAGCTACAAGCTACAAGCAAAAGCAGATCTGCTTTCGACTTTCGACTTTCGACTTTCGACTTTCGACTTTCGACTTTCGACTTTCGACTTGCCGCTTGCCGCTTGCCGCTTGCGGCTTGCGGCTTGGCGCTTGATACAAATCAACACAGATTTCTACAGACGCCCATAGACTCCGGTTCACTGCTGCTCTTTCCGGGGACCGCCCACATGCTCGACGACATTCGTTGGGATACCGACCTGATCCGCCGCTACGATCTTGCCGGGCCACGCTACACCTCCTACCCGACCGCCGTGCAACTGCACAGCGAGGTGGGTTCCTTCGACCTGCTCCACGCCCTGCGCGAAAGCCGCCGGGCGGTACGCCCGCTGTCGCTGTATGTGCATGTGCCGTTCTGCGCCAACATCTGCTACTACTGCGCCTGCAACAAAGTCATCACCAAGGACCGCGCCCGCGCCGCGCCATACCTGCAGCGCCTGGAGCAGGAGATTCAGCTGATCGCCTGCCACCTGGCACCGAAACAGCGGGTGGAACAGCTGCATTTCGGCGGCGGCACCCCGACCTTCCTCAGCCATGTGGAACTGCGCCAGCTGATGACTACCCTGCGCCAGCACTTCCACTTGCTGGACGATGACTCCGGCGACTACGGCATCGAGATCGACCCGCGCGAAGCCGACTGGTCGACCATGGGCCTGCTGCGTGAACTGGGTTTCAACCGCGTCAGCCTCGGCGTGCAAGACCTCGACCCCGCCGTGCAGCGCGCGATCAACCGCCTGCAAAGCCTGGAGCAGACCCGCACCCTGATCGAGGCGGCGCGCACCTTGCAATTCCGCTCGATCAACCTCGACCTGATCTACGGCCTGCCCAAGCAAACCCCGCAAGGCTTCGCCCGCACCGTCGAAGAGGTGATCCGCCTGCAACCCGACCGCTTGTCGGTGTTCAACTACGCCCACCTGCCCGAACGCTTCATGCCGCAACGGCGGATCGACAGCAGCGACCTGCCCAGCGCGGCCGCCAAGCTGGAGATGCTGCACGCCACCATCGAGCAGTTGACCGCCGCTGGCTACCGCTATATCGGCATGGACCATTTCGCCCTGCCCGACGACGAGCTGGCCATCGCCCAGGAAGAAGGCACCCTGCAGCGCAATTTCCAGGGCTATACCACCCACGGGCACTGCGACCTCATCGGCCTTGGCGTGTCGGCCATCAGCCAGATCGGCGACTTGTACTGCCAGAACAGCAGTGACCTCAACACCTACCAGGACAGCCTGACCAACGCCCAACTGGCGACCCAGCGCGGCCTGCTGTGCAACCATGACGACCGCATCCGCCGGGCGGTCATCCAGCAACTGATCTGCCATTTCCAGCTGGATTACGAACCCATCGAGCAAGTGTTCACCATCGATTTCCGCGGTTACTTCGACCACCTCTGGCCAGAACTGCTGACCCTGCAGCGCGACGGCCTGATCAGCCTGGACGACAAGGGCATCCGCATTCTCCCGGCCGGGCGCCTGCTGGCGCGTTCGGTATGCATGGTGTTCGATGCCTACCTGGCGATGCAGAACCGCCAGCGTTTCTCCCGGGTTATCTGAAAAGCGAGACGTTCAACCGCATGGACACGCCACCTTGCCGGGCACACTATGGGCGAACGAGGACTCCCGGCAGGGCACCTGCCGGGGTTTTGCCAGCGCGCAGCATCGATGCGCACACTGGCCTACACCCTGTGTCGTAGGTTACCCTTACGACTTATGTGTGCTTTCCCACAAGGATCGATCCAAATGTCCGAGCCAGTCAAACTGCGCCCTCACAACCAGGCCCATTGCAAGGATTGCAGCCTGGCCCCCCTGTGCCTGCCTCTTTCACTCAACCTGGAAGACATGGATGCACTGGATGAAATCGTCAAACGCGGGCGTCCGCTGAAAAAAGGCGAGTTTCTGTTCCGCCAGGGTGACAATTTTGGCTCGGTCTACGCGGTACGCTCCGGCGCCCTGAAAACCTTCAGCCTCAGCGACAGCGGCGAAGAACAGATCACCGGTTTCCACCTGCCCAGCGAACTGGTCGGCCTGTCGGGCATGGACACCGAAGCCTACCCGGTGTCGGCGCAAGCTCAGGAAACCACCTCGGTGTGCGAAATTCCCTTCGAGCGCCTTGATGAACTGTCGGTCCAGCTCCCGCAGCTGCGCCGCCAGCTGATGCGGGTAATGAGCCGTGAAATCCGCGATGACCAGCAAATGATGCTGCTGCTGTCGAAAAAAACCGCCGACGAGCGCATTGCCACGTTCCTGGTGAACCTGTCGGCGCGCTTCCGCGCCCGCGGCTATTCGGCCAACCAGTTCCGCCTGAGCATGTCGCGCAACGAAATCGGCAACTACCTGGGCCTGGCAGTGGAAACCGTGTCACGGGTGTTCACTCGCTTCCAGCAGAACGGCCTGCTGCGCGCCGAAGGCAAGGAAGTGCACATCCTCGACCCGATCCAGCTGTGTGCGCTGGCCGGTGGTGCAATGGAGGCCTGAGGCCGGTCTTTAGCGGGTATACTTGGGCATTCGTTTTCCCAGGATACCCGCAACAATGCACAGCGACGCCTTCGACCTCAAAGCCCTGATCCGCCCGGTGGTGGACTTCCCCAAGCCCGGCGTGATCTTCCGTGACATCACCCCGCTGTTCCAGTCGCCGCGCGGGCTGCGCTATGTGGCCGACCAGTTCATCGAGCGCTATGTCGAGGCTGAGTTCAGCCACATTGGCGCCATGGACGCGCGGGGTTTCCTGATTGGTTCGATCATCGCCCACCAGTTGAACAAGCCACTGATCCTGTTCCGCAAGCAAGGCAAGCTGCCAGCCGACGTGCTGAGCGAGGGTTACCAGACCGAGTACGGCGAGGCCTTCCTGGAGGTGCACGCCGACAGCCTGTGCGAAGGCGATTCGGTGTTGATTTTCGATGACTTGATCGCCACGGGCGGGACCTTGCTGGCAGCGGCCAACCTGGTGCGCCGCACCGGTGCGCAGGTGTTCGAGGCCGCCGCGATCATCGACCTACCCGAACTGGACGGCTCGCGCCGGCTGCAGGCGGCCGGGGTGCCGACCTTCTGCCTGACCGAGTTTTCCCTCAGCGAGTATTGAGGCGCAAGCCGCGCAAGCCGCGCAAGTCGCAAGTCGCAAGTCGCAAGTCGCAAGTCGCAAGCTACAAGCAAAAGCCGATCTGCTTTTGCTTGTAGCTTGTAGCTTGTAGCTTTTAGCTTGTAGCTTGCAGCTTGCAGCTTCAGAGCGAAATCGGCCGCCGCCCGGCAAAGGCATGGGCCAGTGTTCCGCCATCCACCAGTTCGAGCTCCCCGCCCAGGGGTACACCATGGGCGATGCGCGAGGCCACCAGGCCTTTTTCATTGAGCAGTTGCGCGATGTAATGCGCCGTCGCCTCGCCTTCCACGGTCGGGTTGGTCGCCAGGATCACCTCGGTAAAGGTACCCTGCTCTTCGATCCGCGCCATCAGTTGCGGAATGCCGATGGCCTCCGGCCCCAGGCCGTCCAGTGGCGACAGGTGGCCTTTGAGCACGAAGTAACGGCCGCGGTAGCCGGCCTGCTCGACCGCATACACATCGGTCGGCCCCTCGACCACACACAGCTGGGTGTCGTCACGCCGCGGGTCAGCACACTGTGGGCACAGGTCCTGCTCGGTCAAGGTGCGGCACTGCCGGCAATGCCCTACCCCTTCCATGGCCTGGGTCAAAGCCTGGGCCAGGCGCAGCCCCCCGCTACGGTCACGCTCGAGCAGTTGCAGGGCCATGCGCTGGGCGGTTTTCTGGCCTACACCTGGCAAGATGCGCAGGCCGTCGATCAATTGGCGGATAAGGGGGCTGAAGCTCATGGGGAAGGCCTGACAATTCAATAAGGGGCGGTTTATACCCAGCGGGGGCAGTGGCGTCAAATCAGCCTCCGGGTGGGAGCGCGCCGGGTCAAGAATAATGACCGCGGCGGCTGCCAGTACGCACAAAAAAAACCGCCGCTGGTGTCAGCGGCGGTTTTCGAGGGCGCATGCCTTAGAACGGCATCTTGAAGCCCGGCGGCAGCTGCATGCCGGCGGTCATGCCGCCCATTTTTTCCTGGCTGCTCTGCTCCACCTTGCGCACTGCATCGTTCAACGCAGCGGCGATCAGGTCTTCCAGCACTTCCTTGTCATCTTCATCGGTCGACATCAGGCTCTGGTCGATGCTGACGCGCTTGACGTCGTGACGACCGGTCATCACCACGCTCACCAGGCCGCCACCAGACTGGCCGGTGACTTCGGCGTTGGCCAGCTCTTCCTGCATTTTCTGCATTTTTTCCTGCATCTGCTGGGCCTGCTTCATCAGGCCGGCCATGCCACCTTTCATCATGGGGGTATACCTCGATTGGGTCATTTGATGCGGCCCGGCGCCGGGCCGGCCGCAGGGTTATCCGTTACTGGCCCTGGTTGGCCAGGGCTTCTACAGGCTCAATAGTATCCTGCCGCACCTTGGCACCGAACAACTTGATCATCTGCTGGATCAATGGATCCTGCTCGATCGAGGCGACGGCGCCCTGCTGACGCTCGGCCCGCTTGCGCGCGGCGGCCTGGGCCGGGGTTTCCTGGTCGGGCAGGACCAGTTCTATGCGCAGGTTCAACGTGCGCCCCAGATGCTGGTTGAGCGCCTCGTTAAGGCGCCGCTGCTGGGTCGTGTTGAACAGCGCACCCTGGCCTGGGTCCAGGTGCAGCAGCCAGTCGTCGCCATCGGCGGCAATCAGCGTACAGTTTGCTGCGATGTTGCCTGTCATACCCGAGACAGGCAACTGTGGGAATAATTCCAGCCATTGCAGGGCCAGACCGGTGGCCGGCTTGGCGGCTGGCAACGGGGCAGGCGCGGGCGCAGGGGCTTCTTCCTGAACGTGTTCGGCCAACTCGTCGAGGTAGCTGAAGCCAACCGGATCGCTTTCGCCGCCATAGTAGTCTTCGTCCAGCGGCGGCTCGTCGTCCCGGTCCATGCCAACGGCGGCGTAGGCAGACGGGTCGAAAGGCGGCTCGTCATGCACGGCAGGTGCTGCTGCAGGCGCGGCCTGCGGGGTCGGCCGCGGGGCTGACGCGGGCTCGGCAACAGGCGCGCTGGTCGGGGCTGGGTCCTCCCACGGCAGGTCGACCACCTCGGCGACGGGCTCAGGCACCGAAATGGCCTCGACTTCGGCCCTCAGCTCGGCGTCTGCGGGCAGCTCGGGCTCATGGTCCACCGTGGCTGGCGGCGGCACTACCAGCGGCGCGGGCGCAGCGGGCGCAGGCTCGGCGGCGGGCGGCGGCACGGCAGGCGCAGGGGCTGCCACCGGGTTGGCAGGATCAGCTGTGGCCTGGCTGATCCCCACTGGCTTTAGCACCGGTTTCGGCGCATCGTCGGTGTCGGCCGGGCGGAAGGCGAGCATCCGCAACAAGACCATCTCGAAGCCACCACGCGGGTCCGGCGCCAGCGGCAGGTCACGCCGACCGATCAGGCCCATCTGGTAATAGAACTGCACATCCTCGGCCGGTAATGCCTGGGCCAGCGCCAGCACCCGGTCACGGTCGCCCTGGCCGTTGTCCACTGCCTCGGGCAGCGCCTGGGCGATGGCTACACGGTGCAGCACGTTGAGCATTTCCGCCAGCACGCCAGCCCAGTCCGGCCCTTGCTCGGCCAGGTTGCGCACGGCCTCCAGCAGGGCCCGGGCATCGCCCTCGAGCAGCGCCTGCAGCACCCCATAGACCTGCCCGTGGTCGAGGCTACCGAGCATGGCCCGCACATCGGCGGCCAGCACCTTGCCTTCGCCGAATGCGATGGCCTGGTCGGTCAGGCTCATGGCGTCACGCATGGAACCGTCGGCGGCGCGGCCCAACAGCCACAGGGCATCTGCCTCGAACGGGACGCTCTCCGCAGCCAGCACATGGCTGAGGTGCTCGACCACCCGCTCTGGGCTCATGTTCTTCAGCGAGAACTGCAGGCAACGCGACAGGATGGTGGCCGGCAGCTTCTGCGGATCGGTGGTGGCCAGGATGAACTTGACGTACGGCGGCGGCTCTTCCAGGGTCTTGAGCAAGGCATTGAACGAGTGCGTCGAGAGCATGTGCACTTCGTCGATCAGGTAGACCTTGAAGCGCCCACGGCTGGGCGCGTACTGCACGTTATCGAGCAGTTCGCGGGTGTCTTCGACCTTGGTACGGCTGGCGGCGTCGATTTCGATCAGGTCGACGAAGCGGCCCTCGTCGATCTCCCGGCACACCGAACAGGTGCCGCAGGGCGTGGAGGTGATGCCCGTCTCGCAGTTCAGGCATTTGGCGATGATACGGGCAATGGTAGTCTTGCCCACGCCACGAGTACCCGTGAACAGGTAGGCATGGTGCAGGCGCTGGTTGTCCAAGGCATTGATCAAGGCCTTGAGCACATGGGTCTGGCCGACCATTTCGCGGAACGAGCGCGGACGCCATTTACGTGCAAGAACCTGATAACTCATCGAAAAACCATCGTAGCCTGATCGAGCGGAAGATCGCTAATGCTAGCGGAGCGGGGGCAAAATTGCACCCTGCGCAGCTCGTCTAAGCTATGAATCGGGCGCCTGTTGTCCAGGGAGGAGATGCTTTTGCGAAAACTGCTGGCCTTGCTGTTGGTCTGGGCTACCCAGAGCGTGGCAGAACAGCCGGTGCTGCGTTTTTCCGTGGCTGAAAGCTGGAGCATGCCGCTGGTGCGGATTGAAGATGACCAGCCGGTCGAGGGCCTGGTCTATGACCTTGTACAGGCGCTGGCCCGGGAAGCAGGGGTACGCCCGCAGTACCACGTGATGGCCAGGCTGCGCTTGCAGGAGGCCATGAACAGCGGTGACATTGATGTGCGCTGCTACGTCAGCACGCAGTGGTTCAATGACCGCCCGGGGGACTTTGTCTGGAGCATCCCGCTGTTCCACCAGCGCGACGTGCTGGTGGGGCGCCTTGGCGACAGCAACCCGGTCGCAGCAGAACAACTGCCGCCCCAGGCCATCGGTACAGTGCTGGGGTACACCTATCCAACCTTGCAACCCCTGCTGGACCAAGGCCGGCTGAGCCGCGAAGACAGCCGCAGCCAGCTGCTGGTCCTGCAGAAACTGCAAGCCCACCGCTATCGCCATGCAGTGAGCAACGAGTTGTCGCTGCAGTGGTTCAACCAGGGGCAGCCGGCAGCTCGGCAACTGCAAGTGCTGGCAGTGCTGGAGGAGCAGGACCTGGGGTGCATGGTGCGCAACGACCCGGCGATACCCACCCAAGGGCTGCTGCGGGCCTTGGTGCGGCTGAAGCAGACGGGGGAAGTCGAGCGGATCCTCCAGCGGTATGCAGGGATGGGCCGTAGCGACAACCCGTCTGTCGCTCGCCCGTGAAACAGAAGCGCTGGTGATGTACAGAGGCTGCAAGCCAGCACGCTCCCTGTGGTCGCTGGCTTGCAGGCGATCTACGGTGAAGCTGGTGCCTATACCGCGTCGCCTGTTTCGCGGGCACGCCCGCTCCCACAGGATATTGCGGCCGATTCGAGCTCGCGTGCTGCCTGTGACATGGGTAGGCACCTAGAGGCGGAGAGCAAGGGCTGGCGACATGCGGCGCAGCGCCCTTAGGGAGATCACCTGGCCTGCCTAAATTCCAGCGACTGATGAAGCTGTCGGCGGTGGGAGCATTGGGCGAGAAGCAGGACAGAAAGAAGGGATTCGCAGCAGATTGAGGTTTTCCGACCCCGGAAATGGAGGCGGCCCCACCAGCCACACCCCGGCACTCGATGTTCCCGCTATGGCTGCTCCCTTCCGGGCCTGACCAGGTTAACGGGTAATCAATGCGGGGGGACCGATGGGGCCACCACTACATGCCTCGCTGAGCAGCGAGTGGCGCCATTGTACCGGTCTTGGGGGCAGATACAACCTCTGGGAGCAGAAAAAGTCATCATTTCTCAATGACTTGTCTGGGTTGGGGTGGCGCTGCAGGCAAGACTGGCGCGAGGCCTGTGGGAGCGGGCGTGCCCGCGAAGCAAGCTACGCGATGGATGGCACCGGCTTTGCCGGTGTTCGCGGGCATGCCCGCTCCCACAAGTGGCGCGCGCAGGGACTTAAATAGTGATGCCCTGCTCGGCCAGGAACGCGACGAAGGCCTCTTCGTCCAGCACCTTCACGCCCAGCTCGCTAGCCTTGGCCAGCTTCGATCCAGCCCCCGGCCCTGCGACCACGCACTGGGTCTTGCCCGACACCGAACCGGCCACCTTGGCGCCAAGGCTCTCCAGCTTGTCCTTCGCCACATCGCGGCTCATGCGCTCCAGGGTACCGGTCAGCACCCAGGTCTGGCCGGCCAGCGGCAAACCTTCGGCGACTTTCTTCTCGCTGGTCCAGTGCATGCCGAACGCCAGCAACTGCGCCTCGATCGCGCGCGCCAGTTGCTGGTTGGCCTCATCCTTGAAGAATTCACGCACCGCATCCGCCTGCTTGGCCGCCAGTGCCTGGCGCAGGTCGATGCCGTCGGCAGCGATGATCTTGTCCAGGCTGCCGAGCTTGGCTACCAGTTTCTCGGCACCAGTTGGGCCTACCGAAGCGATGTCGAGCTTGGCGATCATGCCGGCCAAGCTGGTGCTGGCCGCGAATTCGGCGGCCAACTCGCCTTCGTCCTGCAGGTGCATGCCGCTGTCGAGCAACTGCTGGATAACCTTCTGGTTGTGCTCGTCTTCGAAGAAGTTGTGAATCTCGTAGGCGACCTCAAGGCCAATGTCCGGCAGATACGTCAGCACCTGCGGCAAGGCCTGCTGCACGCGCGCCAGGCTGCCCAGCGAACGGGCCAGCACCTTGGCCGTCTCCTCACCCACATCCGGTATGCCCAGCGCATAGATGAAACGCGCCAGGCTTGGCCGCTTGCTGGCTTCGATGGCCTCCAGCAGTTTGCGGGTGGACACCTCGGCGAAGCCTTCCAGGCCGACCACCTGCTCGAACTGCAGCTTGTACAGGTCAGCCGGCGAGCCGATCAGGCCTTCGTCCACCAACTGCTCGACACTTTTTTCGCCAAGCCCGTCGATGTCCATGGCGCGACGCGACACATAGTGAATGATCGCCTGCTTGAGCTGCGCACCACAGGCCAGGCGGCCGACACAGCGGTACACCGCCCCTTCGCTGGTGGTTTCCTTGCCCTTGCTGCGCTTGACCAGCTGGGTGCGCTCGACTTGCGAGCCACACACCGGGCACTCGCTTGGCACGGCAACCGGGCGGGCATCGTCCGGGCGACGCTCCAGCACCACCTGCATCACCTGCGGGATCACGTCGCCGGCCCGGCGGATGATCACCGTGTCGCCAATGCGCAGGCCCAGGCGGGCGATTTCGTCCATGTTGTGCAGGGTGGCGTTGGACACGGTCACGCCCGCCACCTTGACCGGTTTCAGGCGCGCCACCGGGGTGACCGCACCGGTACGGCCGACCTGGAACTCGACGTCCAGCACCTCGGTCAGCTCTTCCATGGCCGGGAACTTGTGGGCGATTGCCCAGCGCGGTTCACGGGCGCGGAAGCCCAGTTCACGCTGGGCGGCCAGGCTGTTGACCTTGAATACCACACCATCGATTTCATACGGCAGGCTGTTGCGCCGCTCGCCGATGTCGCGGTAGTAATCCAGGCACTCTTCGATCCCTGCCGCATGCTTGAGCTCGCGGCTGATCGGCAGGCCCCAAGCCTTGAGCTGTTCAAGGATGGCGATATGGCTGTCGCCGATGCTGGCAGACAGCTGACCGACGCCGTAGCAGCAGAACTCCAGCGGGCGGCTGGCCGTGATTTTCGAATCGAGCTGGCGCAGGCTACCGGCAGCCGCGTTGCGCGGATTGGCGAAGGTCTTGCCGCCGGCTTCGGCCTGGGCTGCATTGAGGCGGTCGAAGCCGGCCTTGCTCATGTAGACCTCGCCACGCACTTCCAGCACCGCGGGCCAGCCCTCGCCGTGCAACTTCAGCGGAATGTTGCGCACGGTGCGTACGTTGGCGCTGATATCTTCGCCAGTGGTGCCGTCGCCGCGCGTGGCACCCTGCACCAGCAGGCCGTCGCGGTACAGCAGGCTAACGGCCAGGCCATCGAGCTTGGGTTCGCAGCTGTAGTCAACCGCGCCGGGCTGATCGAGGCCGTCCACCACGCGGCGGCCGAACTCACGCAGGTCGGCCTCCTCGAAAGCGTTGCCCAGGCTGAGCATGGGCACTTCATGGCGCACCTGGCTAAAGGCCGACAGGGCCGCACCGCCGACGCGCTGGGTGGGCGAGTCGGGGGTAACCAGGTGCGGGTGTTCGGCTTCCAACGCCTTGAGCTCGTTGAACAGGCGGTCGTATTCGGCGTCGGGCACACTGGGCTCGTCGAGCACGTAGTAGCGGTAGTTGTGCTGGTCGAGTTCGGCACGCAGTTCGTGGATACGGGTTTCGGCGGTCATGGAGTTTGTCTTCTCTTGCAAAGCAAAAGAGCAGCCTGGGGTGGCGGCTGGGGTCTGGACTAGCGATTGCCTGCCCTGGCCCTGTCGCCGGCAAGCCAGCTCCCACAGGCAATTGTGGGAGCTGGCTTGCCGGCGACAGGGCCGGAACAGGTAACAACACCCGAACCGGCCAGCACGCCCTCAGGCTGCTCTTTCGTTGGATCTGTCAGCGCTTCTGGGTCAGCGCACGGCGCTCGAACTCGACGATGCGCTGGCGATAGTGCTCGATGGTCTGGGCGGTCAGCACGCTGCGCTGGTCGTCCTTGAGCTCACCGTTCAGTTCATGGGCCAGCTTGCGCGCGGCCGCCACCATCACGTCAAAGGCCTGCTTCGGATGACGTGGGCCAGGCAGGCCGAGGAAGAAGCTCACCGCACGGGTGCTGAAATGGTCGATGTCGTCCAGGTCGAACACCCCAGGCTTGACCGCATTGGCCATGGAGAACAGCACTTCGCCGTGGCCGGCCATGCTTTCGTGGCGGTGGAAGATGTCCATTTCGCCGAAGCGCAGGCCGCTTTCAAGAATGTTCTGCAACAATGCCGGGCCCTTGAAGCCACCCTCGTCGCGGGAAATGACGCTGATGACCAGCACCTCTTCGGCCGGCGGCAGCTCCTTGACGCTGCTGCTGGCAGCGGGCGCCGGGTTGCCACGGGTGTTTTCGGCGGCGAAGTCGTCGTCGCTGTCGGTGAACAGGTCGGGCTCGCGCGGCTCGGCGCTCAGGCCCAGGTCGCCCTGCTGCACATCGGCCGCGGCTGTGGCGCGCTTGCCACGCTTGCTGGCCTTGGCCGGCTTTGGCTCGCGCTCGCGGTCACGCGCCGAGGCGCTGAGCGAAGGCAGGTCGCTTTCGTCCAGTTCCGGTTCTTTATGGGTATCCAGTACCCGCGACGGGCCGAGTACTTCGGCACTGCCGCCCTCTTCGTCCGGCAGGTTGGAATAACTGCGGTCCAGACGGAATTTCAACTTGCCTTTGCCGCCGCGCATGCGGCGCCAGCCGTCGAAAAGAATACCGGCAATGACAATGATGCCGATGAGGATCAGCCACTCGCGCAGACCGATTTCCATGTAATCCCGTGCCTCTATAAAAATATGCTTGAAAACAAAGGGTTCAAAGCCCTTTAACACGTGGCGCCAACTCTATGTTCTGACAGGCGTTTTACCCACGCAATAAACGAGTGACATTAAGCTAGCACGACCAAAGACAACTTTACACCGTCTGTCGCACATGACGGGGGCATTTCGTTGGAGAAAGTGCCCGCATCGTCGCACATCACGCATCGACCATGGCCATGGCGGCCTCCACATCAACTGCAACAAGACGTGAACAACCGGGTTCATGCATGGTTACCCCCATCAGTTGATCGGCCATCTCCATCGCAATCTTGTTGTGGGTGATGTAGATGAACTGCACGCTCTCACTCATTTCCTTGACCAGGCGCGCGTAGCGCCCGACGTTGGCATCGTCCAGCGGCGCATCGACTTCGTCGAGCATGCAGAACGGTGCGGGGTTCAACTTGAAGATGGCAAACACCAGCGCCAATGCGGTCAGTGCCTTTTCGCCGCCGGACAGCAGATGGATGGTGCTGTTCTTCTTGCCCGGCGGTCGCGCCATGATCGTCACCCCTGTATCGAGTAGATCTTCGCCCGTCAGTTCCAGATAAGCGCTGCCACCACCGAAAACTTTTGGGAAAAGTGCCTGTAATCCGGCATTTATCTGATCAAAGGTATCCTTGAAGCGGTTGCGGGTTTCCTTGTCGATCTTGCGAATGACGTTTTCCAGGGTCTCCAGCGCCTCCACCAGGTCGGCGTCCTGGGCATCCAGGTAGCGCTTGCGCTCGGATTGTTGCTCGTACTCCTCAATGGCGGCGAGGTTGATCGCCCCCAGGCGCTGGATACGCGCCTCGAGTTGCTCCAGCGCCTGTTCGGTGCCCTGCTCGCTGGCATCGGCCTCCAGGGTGGCGAGCACCCCTTGCAGGTCGTAACCGTCGGCCAGCAGCTGCTCCTGCAGGGTCTTGCGCCGCACATCCAGGCCCTGGCACTCCAGCCGCAGCTGCTCCAGCTGGCCGCGCAACAACAGCGCCTGCTGCTCAGCCTGCGTGCGGCGCTTCTCGGCCTCGCGCAATTCGCGGTCGGCTTCGTCCATGTGCAGGCGCGCCAGGCGCATTTCCTCGTCAACACTCATGCGCAGTTCCAGCAGCGCTTCGAGCTTCAGGCGCAACTCCTCCTGTGGTGCCTCGCCCTCCTCCAGGTTCAGGCTCAGTTGCTCCTGGCGCTCGGTCAGCCTTGCTGCTTGCTGCTCCAGGCGCTCCAGGGCCTGGCGGGTGGAGTCATGCTGCGCACGCAGCGAGCCCAGCCGCACGGCCAGCTGGTGGGCGTGGTCCTTGTGCTGGCGGGCCTCCTGGCGCACCCGGTCGAGGCTTTCGCGCAGGGCGTCGCGGCGGGCCATCAATTGCTCGCGCTGCTCGGTGTCCTGGGCCATCAGCTCCACCGCCTCTTGCAGCAACAAGCGGGCTTCGCCCAGTTGTTCGTGCTCAAGGGCGCGCTGTTCTTCCAGTTCGGCCAGTTCTTCCTGCAAGCGCCGGCGGCGCAGCTCGACCTGTTCGGCGCGGGCACGGCTGGCCGAGAGGCTGGCTTTCAGTTCACCGTGCAGGCGGTTTTCTTCCTGGCTGCGGCGGCGCAGTTGCTCGCGCTGTTCTTCCAGGTCCAGCTGCTGCTCGCGCAGGGTTTGCAACTGTTGCTCAAGCTGTTCCAACGCCGCTTCCTGCTGCAGTTGTTCCTGGCCCAGGCGGTCGATTTCCTGGCCACGCGCCAGCACACCGCCTTCGGCCTCACCGCCACGGCGCACCCGCAGAAAGTGCCGGCCAACCCAGTAGCCATCGCGGCTGACCAGGCTCTGCCCGTCGCCAAGCGCTGTGCGCTGCGCCAGCGCCTGGGCCAAGTCTTCGACAGGCATGACCTGACCCAGCCAGGGTGCCAGATCGACACGGCCTTCGACCTTTTCCAGCAGGCTGCCGGGCAACGACGCGCTGGCATCGCTGGCCTGCAGCAAGCGCAGCTCGCCTTGTTCCAAACCAGCAAAATCGAGGCCGTTGAAATCGTCCACCAGCACGGCCTGCAGGTCAGCGCCGAGCACGGTTTCTACGGCAAGCTCCCAGCCCGGTTCTACCCGCAAGCCTTCGGCCAAGCGTGGCTGCTGCTGCAGGCCCTGGCCCTGCAGCCAGTCTGCGGCGCCCGCCCCCGGCTCCAGGGCTGCCTGCTGCAACGCTTCCAAGGATGCCAGGCGGCCGCCCAGGCGCTGCAGGTCGCCCTGCGCCTGCTGCTGGGCCTGGGTAGCCTGCTGCAACTGCCCGCGCGCGCTTTCCAGACGCTCGACCACCTGATCTTCGGAAAGCTGCAGTTCTTCCAGCAACATTTCGCTGCTGGCCAGCTGCTCGGCCAGATCCAGCAGGGTGGCGTCCTGCGGATCGCTCCCCAGTTGCTCGCGCTCTTCGCCCAGCTTGCGCTGGCGCTCGGCCTGGCGCTCCAGGCTGGCCTCCAGCTGCTGCAGGCGCGCCTGCTGCACTTCGGCCTGGCGGCGCGGTTCGGCAGAGCGGCTGTTGAAGCTGTCCCACTGCTCTTGCCAGCCGTGCATGGCCAGCTCGGCCTCTTCCAGCGCCGCCGCAGCTTCTTCGGCGGCGCCCAGGGTCATTTCCTGCTCGGGTTCGAGCATGGCCAACTCTTCGCCCAGGGTCGCCAGCAAGGTGCGGTCATGCCCCAGGTGCGACTCGGTTTCCAAACGGGTGCGCTCGGCCTCCTTGAAGTCGTCCTGCAACTGGCGCAGGCGCTGCTGACCGTGCTGGATACTCTGCTCGACCCGGGCAATGTCACCGGCCACCGAATAGAAACGGCCCTGCACCTGGTTGAACCGCTCGGACAACTCGTGATGGCCGTCACGCAGGCGCTCGATGCTGGCATCGGCGTTGCGCTGCTCGGCCACCAGTGCCTCGTGGGCCACGCCCTGGTCACCGATCACCGACTCGCGCTGGCGTACCCGCTCGTCCAGGTCGCGCCAGCGCAAGGCCGACAACTGCGCTTTCAGCTGGCGCTCCTGCGCCTTGTACTCACGGTACTTTTCCGCGGCCTGGGCCTGGCGGTGCAGGCGCTCGAGCTGGCGTTCCAGTTCTTCACGCAGGTCGGTCAGGCGTGCCAGGTTTTCCTGGGTGCGGCGGATACGGTTCTCGGTTTCGCGGCGGCGCTCCTTGTATTTGGAGATGCCGGCGGCTTCCTCGATGAAATTGCGCAACTCTTCGGGCTTGGCCTCGATCAGCTTGGAGATCATGCCCTGTTCGATAATCGAGTAGCTGCGCGGCCCCAGCCCGGTGCCGAGAAAAATGTCGGTGATGTCGCGCCGGCGGCACTTGGTGCCGTTCAGGTAGTAGCTGTTCTGCCCGTCGCGGGTGACCTTGCGGCGGATGGAAATTTCGGCGTACGCGGCATACTCGCCGACCAGGGTGGTTTCGCTGTTGTCGAAGACCAGCTCGATGCTGGCCTGGCTGACCGGTTTGCGCCCACTGGAGCCGTTGAAGATGACGTCGGTCATCGATTCGCCGCGCAGGTTCTTCGCCGAGCTCTCGCCCATCACCCAGCGCACCGCGTCGATGATGTTGGATTTGCCGCAGCCGTTGGGGCCGACCACGGCCGCCATGTTGCTGGGGAAATTGACCGTGGTCGGGTCGACGAACGACTTGAAGCCGGCCAGGCGAATGCATTTGAGGCGCATCGGTCAGCCTCGGGCCAGTGCCGCCAGCACCAGTTCGCAGCTGCGCTGGCAGTAAGCGGTAAGCACCTCGCGAATGTGCGGCAGGTCACGGGCGACCACCGCTTCGAGCAGGCGGGCGAACAGGTCGAGGTAATCGATCATGTTGGCCTGGCGTTGGTCCAGCGCCAGGTAATAGGCACGGCTCATGGCCGGCTGCAGGTTTTCCACGGTTTCCTGCAAGAAAGGGTTATCGGCAAACGGATAGGCGGCGCGCATCACCGCGAAGCTGTCACCGACGAAAGCCTTGATGTCCAGCCGGTCGTGGGCGCGCTGCAGCCGCTGCTGAATCTCCAGAAACGGGCGCAGGTCGGCTTCGGTGCGCCATTTTTGTGCAACCGCATTGCCCAGCAGGATATAGAACTCGCCCATCAGCGCGCACAGGCTGCGCACGCTGCGTTCGTCCAGCTCGGTGACATGGGCACCGCGGCGCGGCAAGATCGCCACCAGGTGGCGGCGTTCGAGAATCAGCAACGCCTCGCGCACCGAACCGCGGCTGACATTGAGTGCCTGCGTAACCTTTTGCTCCTGAATGCGCTCGCCGGGCGCCAGCTCGCCGCGGATGATGCGTTCGGCCAGGTAATCGGCAATCTGCTCGGAGAGGCTGTCCGGGGCCTTGAACGTCATGGTTTTCCTTCAAAATCATTGAACTGGGCACAAGGGGCGAAGTGTAGCGCACTTGACCATTGGTCGCGCAGAGGGGGCAGGCGGTTTATTTGACCCAGCAGACAACCGCGGGCCCGGCGCGATCTATGCTTGCAATATGGGCAATGAACAGGGTTGGGCGAGACCATGCGCAATTTCTTGACCCTTGGGTCAGAAAAATATTGACCTACTGGACAGGTGTTGCTTAGAGTCCGCCCAACAACAATAAAACCATTGCGAGGCCATCCCCGTGATCCAGTTTCTCGTCAATCAGGAGCTGCGTAGTGAGCACGCCCTGGACCCTAACATGACGGTGCTGCAGTACCTGCGCGAGCACCTGGGCAAACCCGGCACCAAGGAAGGCTGCGCCAGCGGTGACTGCGGCGCCTGCACCGTGGTGGTCGGTGAACTGACCCAGGACGCACAGGGCAACGACAGCCTGCGCTACCGCAGCCTCAATTCGTGCCTGACCTTCGTCTCG
This sequence comes from Pseudomonas sp. MB-090624, assembly GCF_003205245.1. Taxonomy (NCBI): domain Bacteria; kingdom Pseudomonadati; phylum Pseudomonadota; class Gammaproteobacteria; order Pseudomonadales; family Pseudomonadaceae; genus Pseudomonas; species Pseudomonas sp. MB-090624. The sequence continues at coordinate 33,326 of NZ_QJRK01000014.1, forward strand.
TCGCTGCATGGCAAGCAACTGATCAGCGTCGAGGGCCTCAAGCACCAGGGCCAGCTGCACAGCGTGCAGCAAGCCATGGCCGACTGCCATGGGTCGCAATGCGGGTTCTGCACACCCGGCTTCGTGATGTCGCTGTTTGCCCTGCAAAAGAACAGCGACGGCGCCGACCTGCACCAGGCCCAGGAGGCCCTGGCCGGCAACCTGTGCCGCTGCACCGGCTACCGGCCGATCCTCGACGCCGCCGAGCAGAGCTGCCGCCAGCCTTGCCGCGACCAGTTCGATGCCCAGCAGGCGCATACCATCAGCCGCCTGAAGGCCATTGCCCCCACCCAGACCGGTGAACTGAACAGCGGCGACAAGCGCTGCCTGGTGCCACTGACCGTGGCGGATCTTGCCGAATTGTACAGCTCGCACCCAGAGGCGCGGCTGCTGGCCGGCGGTACCGACCTGGCCCTGGAAGTCACCCAGTTCCACAAGACCCTGCCGGTGATGATCTACGTGGGCCACGTCGCCGAACTCAAACGCATCGAGAAAACCGCCAGCCACCTGGAAATCGGCGCTGCAACGCCGCTCACCGACTGCTACGGCGCCCTGAACGACGAGTACCCCGACTTCGGCGCCCTGCTGCACCGCTTCGCCTCACTGCAGATCCGCAACCAGGGCACCCTCGGTGGCAACATTGGCAATGCCTCACCGATTGGCGACTCGCCACCCCTGCTGATCGCCCTGGATGCGCAGGTGGTGCTGCGCCAGGGTGAACGTCAACGGATGATGCCGCTGGAGGACTACTTCATCGACTACCGCATCACTGCCCGCCAGGACAGCGAGTTCATCGAGAAGATCATCGTGCCACGCGCCAGCCGCGACTGGGCGTTCCGTGCCTACAAGGTATCCAAGCGCCTGGACGACGACATCTCCGCCGTGTGCGGCGCTTTCAACCTGAGCATCGAGGACGGGGTGGTCAGTGGTGTGCGCATCGCCTTCGGCGGCATGGCAGCGATACCCAAGCGCGCGCGCGCCTGCGAAGCCGCGCTGCGCGGCAAACCCTGGAACGCGGCGGCCATCGAGCGTGCCTGCCAGGCCTTGGCCGAAGACTTCACCCCGCTCAGCGACTTCCGCGCCAGCAAGGAATACCGCCTGCTGACTGCGCAGAACCTGCTGCGCAAGTACTTCATCGAACAGCAATCGCCGCACATCGAAACCCGGGTGACCGCTTATGTCTAACCACCATGTAGCCAAGAGCCAGGCCGAGATGGCCGAACTGTTCAGCCAGCACCTGACCACCGGGGTTGGCCGCAGCGTCAAGCACGACAGCGCCGACAAACATGTTTCCGGCGAGGCGCTGTACATCGACGACCGTCTGGAATTCCCCAACCAGCTGCACGTCTATGCCCGCACCGCCGACCGTGCCCATGCGCGCATCCTGCGCATCGACACCGCGCCGTGCTATGCCTTCGAGGGCGTGCGCATCGCCATCACTCACGAAGACATCCCTGGCCTGAAGGACATTGGCCCGGTGGTGGCGGGTGACCCGCTGCTGGCTATCGACAAGGTCGAGTTCTTCGGCCAGCCGGTGCTGGCCGTGGCTGCACGCGACCTGGACACCGCACGCAAGGCGGCCATGGCCGCAATCGTCGAGTACGAGGACCTGGAACCGGTGCTGGACGTGGTCGACGCGCTGCGCAAGCGGCACTTCGTGCTCGACAGCCACACCCACCAGCGCGGCGATTCCGCCAGCGCCCTGGCCAGCGCCCCGCACCGCCTCCAGGGCACCCTGCACATCGGTGGCCAGGAGCACTTCTACCTGGAAACGCAGATTTCCTCGGTGATGCCTACCGAAGATGGCGGCATGATCGTCTACTGCTCCACGCAGAACCCCACCGAAGTGCAGAAGCTGGTCGCCGAAGTACTCGACGTGCCGATGAACAAGGTGGTGCTGGACATGCGTCGCATGGGCGGCGGCTTTGGCGGCAAGGAAACCCAGGCCGCCAGCCCGGCCTGCCTGTGCGCGGTGGTGGCGCGCCTGACCGGCCAGCCGACCAAGATGCGCCTGCCGCGGGTCGAAGACATGACCATGACCGGCAAGCGCCACCCGTTCTACGTCGAGTACGACGTGGGCTTCGATGAGAATGGGCGCCTGCATGGCATCAATCTGGAACTGGCCGGCAACTGTGGCTATTCGCCCGACCTGTCTGGCTCGATCGTCGACCGCGCCATGTTCCACTCCGACAATGCCTACTACCTGGGCGATGCCACCGTGCATGGTCACCGCTGCAAGACCAACACCGCCTCCAACACGGCGTACCGCGGCTTTGGCGGCCCGCAGGGCATGGTTGCCATCGAACAGGTGATGGACCATATCGCCCGCCACCTGGGCCGTGACCCCCTGGCGGTGCGTAAGGCCAACTACTACGGCAAGACCGAACGCAACGTCACCCATTACTACCAGACCGTCGAGCACAACATGCTCGAAGAGATGACCGCCGAGCTGGAGGCCAGCAGCGACTACGCCGAGCGCCGCGAGTCGATCCGCCGCTTCAACGCCAACAGCCCGGTGCTGAAGAAAGGCCTGGCCCTGACCCCGGTCAAATTCGGCATTTCGTTCACCGCCACCTTCCTCAACCAGGCCGGTGCGCTGATCCACATCTACACCGATGGCAGCATCCACCTGAACCATGGCGGCACCGAAATGGGCCAGGGCCTGAACACCAAGGTGGCGCAGGTGGTGGCACAGATCTTCCAGGTGGATTTCAGCCGTATCCAGATCACCGCCACCAATACCGACAAAGTGCCTAACACCTCGCCCACGGCCGCCTCGAGCGGTGCCGACCTGAACGGCAAGGCGGCGCAGAACGCGGCCGAGATCCTCAAGAAACGCCTGACCGAGTTTGCCGCACGGCACTACCAGGTGACCGAGGAAGACGTCGAGTTCCGCAACGGCCATGTGCGGGTGCGCGATCAGATCGTCAGTTTCGAGCAGCTGGTGCAGCAGGCCTACTTTGCCCAGGTGTCGCTGTCCAGCACAGGCTTCTATCGCACGCCGAAGATCTACTACGACCGCAGCCAGGCCCGTGGCCGGCCGTTCTACTACTTCGCCTTCGGCGCTGCCTGTGTGGAGGTGATCGTCGACACCCTGACGGGTGAATACAAGATGTTGCGCGCCGATATCCTGCACGATGTCGGTGACTCGCTAAACCCGGCCATCGACATTGGCCAGGTAGAGGGCGGTTTCATCCAGGGCATGGGCTGGCTGACCACCGAGGAACTGGTGTGGAACGCCAAGGGCAAGCTGATGACCAACGGCCCGGCCAGCTACAAGATTCCGGCAGTGGCCGACATGCCACTGGACCTGCGCGTGAAGCTGGTGGAAAACCGCAAGAACCCGGAAGACACCGTGTTCCACTCCAAGGCCGTGGGCGAGCCGCCGTTCATGCTCGGCATTTCCGCCTGGTGCGCGATCAAGGATGCCGTGGCGAGCCTTGCCGACTACCGCGTGCAGCCGAACATCGACGCGCCGGCAACGCCGGAGCGGGTGTTGTGGGGGTGTGAGCAGATGCGAAAGGCGGTGGCCCAGCAGCAACCGTCTGAACAGGAATTGGAAACCGTCACCCACTGACAACGCAAGGCCCTGTAGGAGCGGCCTTGTGTCGCGAAAGGGTCGCGAAGCGGCCCCAAGATCTTGGCTACTGCATAGATTGTCGGGGCTGCGGTGCAGCCCATTCGCGACACGAGGCCGCTCCTACAAGGGGGCCGTGTCGATCTTTAGAGAGGTCGCATCATGCACCAATGGATCAACGCCCTCGCCGACCACCAGGCCCGTGGCGAAGCCTGCGTACTGGTGACCATCATCGAGGAACGCGGCTCGACCCCGCGCAATGCCGGCTCGAAGATGGTGGTCAGCGCCAGCGGCCTGTTCGACACCATCGGCGGTGGCCACCTGGAATACAAGGCCCTGCATATCGCCCGGCAAATGCTTGAAGCACAACGCACCACGCCGCACCTGGAACGCTTCAGCCTCGGCGCCAGCCTGGGCCAGTGCTGCGGCGGCGTCACCGTGCTGCTGTTCGAACCCATGGCTGCCGTGCAGGCGCACATCGCCGTGTTCGGCGCGGGCCATGTCGGCCGCGCTCTGGTACCCTTGCTCGCCGCCCTGCCCTGCCGGGTGCGCTGGGTCGACTCGCGTGAACAGGAATTCCCCGAATTCATCCCCAACGGGGTGACCAAGGTGGTCAGTGAAGAGCCGGTCGACGAAGTGGCACAGCTGCCACCAGGTTGCTACTGCATCGTCATGACCCACAACCATCAGCTCGACCTGGAACTGACCGCCGCCATTCTCAAGCGCAACGACTTCACCTGGTTCGGCCTGATTGGCTCGAAGACCAAACGGGTCAAGTTCGAGCACCGCCTGCGCGAGCGGGGCTACGACGACGCGCTGCTGGCGCGCATGCGCTGCCCGATGGGCCTGGCCGAGGTCAAGGGCAAGCTGCCCATCGAGATCGCGGTGTCCATCGCCGGTGAAATCATCGCCACCTACAACGCCTGCTTTGGCCAGCACGACGCTGCCGCCAATGCCGGCCCCATTGCCCAGTTGCTGCCGCCCTCCCGGCGCAGCCAAGCCCTTTGACGAGTGAGTTATGACCGTTACCCGCAAAGCCTACCGTGCCGCCATCCTGCACAGCATCGCTGACCCTGCCGAGGTGGGCCTGGAGGCATCCCATGAATACTACGAAGACGGCCTGCTGGTCGTCGACGATGGCCGCATCAGCGCCGTTGGCCACGCCAGCGAGCTGCTGCCGACCCTGGCCGCCGACTTTCCGGTCGAGCACTACCAGGACGCACTGATCACCCCGGGTTTCATCGATACCCACATCCACTTCCCGCAAACCGGCATGATCGGCTCCTACGGCGAGCAGTTGCTGGACTGGCTGAACACCTACACCTTCCCGTGCGAAAAGCAGTTTGCCGACAAGGCCCACGCCGACCAGGTGGCGAAGATCTTCCTCAAGGAACTGCTGCGCAACGGCACCACCACCGCATTGGTATTCGGCAGCGTGCACCCGGAATCGGTGAATGCCCTGTTCGAAGAGGCCGAGCGCCTGGACCTGCGGCTGATCGCCGGCAAGGTGATGATGGACCGCAACGCCCCGGACTACCTGACCGACACTGCCGAGTCCGGCTATGCCGAAAGCAAGGCGCTGATCGAACGCTGGCACGGCAAGGGCCGCCTGCACTACGCCGTTACCCCGCGGTTCGCCCCGACCAGTACGCCTGAACAGTTGACCCTGGCCGGCCAGTTGCTCAAGGAGCACCCGGGCGTGTACATGCACACGCACCTGTCGGAAAACCTCAAGGAAATCGACTGGGTCAAGTCGCTGTTCCCTGAGCAGAAGGGTTACCTGGACGTCTATGACCACTTCGAGCTGCTGGGCGAGCGCTCGGTATTCGCCCACGGCGTGCACCTGTGCGACGGCGAGTGCCAGCGCTTGGCCGAAACTGGCTCGGCCGTGGCCTTCTGCCCCACCTCCAACCTGTTCCTCGGCAGCGGCCTGTTCAACCTGCCGCAGGCCGAGCGCTTCAAGGTCAATGTGGGCCTGGGCACCGACGTCGGCGCCGGGACCAGCTTCTCGCTGCTCAACACCCTGAACGAGGCGTACAAGGTGATGCAACTGCAAGGCGCGCGCCTGCACCCGTTCAAGTCACTGTACCTGGCCACCCTCGGCGGCGCCCGTGCGCTGCGCCTGGACGACCGCATCGGCAGCCTGCGCCCCGGCAACGATGCCGACTTCGTGGTGCTGGACTACAAGGCCACGCCGCTGCTGGACTACCGCATTCAGCAGTCCAACAGCATTGAAGAGACCCTGTTCGTGCTGACCACCCTGGGTGACGACCGCACCGTGCGTGAAACCTACGCTGCCGGGCGTTGCGTGCACCAGCGCTAGCCGCCACAGCCCTGGTAGGAGCGGCCTTGTGTCGCGATGGGCTGCAGAGCAGCCCCAGGGCTGAGCACACATGCACACCCCTGGGGCTAACCAGGCAAACGATCAGCCCTTGACGGAAACCTTGGGCTTTTTCAGCAAATGCGAGAACACCGCATGCAGGTCGTCCGAGGCGCTTTCCTCGTCCAGGTTCAGCTTGCTGTCGATGTGGTCCATGTGGTGCATCATCAGGCTCACCGCCTGCTGGGCATCGCGCGCCTCGATGGCGTCGATCAGCTGCATGTGTTCGTCATACGAGCAGTGCGAACGCGTGCCGCTTTCGTACTGGGCAATGATCAGCGAGGTCTGCGACACCAGGCTGCGCTGGAAGCTGACCAGCGGCGCATTGCCCGCTGCCTCGGCCAACTTGAGGTGGAACTCGCCGGACAGGCGGATACCGGCACCACGGTCGCCGCGCGAGAAGCTGTCACGCTCTTCACGCACCATTTGCCGCAGCTCGTTCAGTTGCTCGGCGGTGGCATGCTGCACGGCCAGTTCGGTAATGGCCCGTTCTACCATGCGCCGCGAGAAGAACACCTGGCGCGCCTCTTCAACGGTCGGGCTGGCCACCACGGCGCCGCGGTTGGGCCGCAGCAAGACCACGCTCTCGTGAGCCAGCCGCGACAGGGCGCGGCGGATGATGGTGCGGCTGACGCCGAAGATTTCGCCCAGCGCTTCCTCGCTCAACTTGGTGCCCGGGGCCAGCCGCTGTTCAAGAATCGCCTCGAAAATGTGCGCGTAGACGATGTCGTCCTGGGTACCGCTGCGGCCGGCCTTGCCGACCCGTGCAGGTTTCTTCAGAGGTTGCAGCTGTTCGTTCATGGGCTCTCGAGGCACGAAGAGAAAGTATGGCGCCATTGTACACAGGCTGAGGCGATTCCGCAGGGGGCGTTTTCGCTATATAGCCGTTGTACGACGCATTGCGCGCACAAAACATAAAACATTATTTGCATTCTTTGTACACAAAAGCATAATCCATCGAGCAACTTCTTGACCCATAAGTCAACAAAACGGTCGGACGTCTGCCTCACCTCGCGGGGCCACCAAGTGCATGGCGCAGGAACTGGCCCCCACAACAACAAGAAAGACTTGAGGAGTACACGCTGTGGAAAGCCGCAAATCCGAAGCCCCTACGCTGGATCTTGCCCCGCCGCTCGAAACGAGTTGGCTGGAGCGGATTTTCAAACTCAAGCAACACGGCAGCACCGTCAAAACCGAACTGATCGCCGGGGTGACCACCTTCATCACCATGGCCTACATCATCTTCGTCAACCCCAACATCATGGCCGACGCCGGCATCGACCATGGCGCCGCCTTCGTCGCCACCTGCATCGCCGCGGCGCTGGGTTGCCTGCTGATGGGCCTGTACGCCAACTGGCCGGTGGGCCTGGCGCCGGGCATGGGGCTCAACGCCTTCTTCACCTACACCGTGGTCGGCACCATGGGCTACAACTGGGAAACCGCGCTGGGGGCCGTTTTCGTTTCGGGCGTGCTGTTCATGTTCCTGACCTTGTCGAAAGTGCGCGAATGGTTGCTCAACAGCATCCCGGTCAGCCTGCGCCATGCCATGGGGGCCGGCGTCGGATTGTTTCTCGGGCTGATCGGCCTGAAAACCGCCGGCATCATCGTCGACAGCCCCGCCACACTGATCAAGCTGGGCTCGCTGCATGAGCCAGGGCCACTGCTGGCGGCGGTGTGCTTCCTGCTGATCGCCATCCTCAGCTACAAGCGCGTGTTCGGCGCGATCCTGATCAGCATCATCGGCGTGACCCTGGCCGGCTGGGGGCTGGGCCTGGTGAAATTTGGCGGGGTGATGTCGATGCCGCCGAGCCTGGCACCGACCTGGATGGCGATGGACGTGGCGGGCGTGTTCAACGTCAGCATGATCAGCGTGGTGCTGGCGTTCCTGTTCGTGCACATGTTCGATACGGCCGGCACGCTGATGGGTGTGGCCCAGCGGGCGAATCTGGTAGCACCGGACGGCCGTATCGAGAACCTGTCGCGGGCGTTGAAGGCCGACAGTGCATCGAGCGTGTTCGGCGCGGTGGTGGGTGTGCCGCCGGTGACCAGCTATGTGGAAAGTGCTGCCGGGGTTGCGGCAGGTGGCCGCACCGGCCTGACGGCGGTGGTGGTCGGTTTGCTGTTCGTCGCGGCAATGTTCTTCGCCCCGCTGGCCGGGATGATTCCGGCTTACGCAACAGCAGGTGCGCTGATCTACGTGGCCATGCTGATGATGGGCAGCATGGCGCACATCCATTGGGATGAGGCTACCGACAGCATTCCGGCGATCGTCACGGTGATCATGATGCCGTTGACCTTCTCGGTCGCCGATGGCATCGCCCTGGGCTTCATCAGCTATGTGGCATTGAAGGCAGGTACCGGCAAGTACAAGGAAATCTCCGCCAGCCTGTGGGTGCTGTGCGCGATCTTCATTGCCAAGTTCGTGTTCCTCTGAACCTCGCCGTACCCACCAAGGGCGCCTCGGCGCCCTTTCTTCGTTGCTGCAGGCTGTGCCGGCCTTTGCGCCGATAAAGGTCGGCACAGCCAGTACAAAAACACCAGACGAAAAAAAGCCCGCCAGTGTGAGAGCGGGCCAAAGGACCTACGAAGATTCTTCTAGCGACCAACTAGCTTCCACGGTAGGTCGAATAGCTGTACGGCGAGATCAACAGCGGCACGTGGTAGTGCTCCTGCTGCTCGTCGATGCCAAAGCGCAGCACCACAACATCCAGGAACGCCTGGGCCGGCAGTTGCACACCGCGGGCGCGGTAGTAGTCGCCTGCGCTGAACTGCAGCTGGTAGACGCCAGTGCGGTAGTCGTCGCCTTGCAACAGCGGCGCGTCGACGCGGCCATCGCTGTTGGTCAGGGCGGTGTTCACCAGCTCCAGTTGCTGGCCTTCGACACGGTACAGCTCGACCTTGATCGAGCTGCCCGGGCAGCCATGCGCGGCATCCAGTACGTGTGTGGTCAAACGTCCCATTGCGTGTCGCCTCTTGTTCAATCTGTGGGCAAGAAATACTCGCCAGCGCACCCAAACAGGGCCTGCGGCAGGCGCGAATGACGCTATTAAGACATTCCACCGCAAAATTGTACACAATTTTTTAGACCCATCGGTCGCCCCCCCACCGCACCTTGCCCACAAACGACCCAGCAGTCGCGAATACAGGCGGGATAACGACGTCCACTTCATTATCTGACCAATCAGGCAGGTTTCTTGCACTGTATTTCTTGCTGGCAGTGAAGCGACAAAAGGGCAGAAATGCGGAAAAACAGGCTTACAAAAGATTTCATAAGTTGTATACAATCAGCCCATCCGGTGGTGCGACATCCCGACGCGGCCCGCCCACCCCCCGCACCAACGCACAAGAAGGAAGACTGCAGTGAGCGCTGACTATCCTCGCGACCTGATCGGTTACGGCAACAACCCTCCTCACCCGCAATGGCCGGGCAACGCTCGCATCGCGCTGTCTTTCGTGCTCAATTACGAGGAAGGTGGCGAACGCAACGTCCTGCACGGCGACAAGGAGTCCGAAGCGTTCCTCTCCGAAATGGTTGCTGCCCAGCCGCTGCAAGGCCAGCGCAACATGAGCATGGAGTCGCTGTATGAATACGGCAGCCGTGCCGGTGTATGGCGCCTGCTCAAGCTGTTCAAGGACAGCGGCGTCCCGCTCACCATCTTTGCCGTGGCCATGGCCGCCCAGCGCCACCCCGACGTGATCCGCGCCATGGCCGAAGCTGGCCACGAGATCTGCAGCCACGGCTACCGCTGGATCGACTACCAGTACATGGATGAGGCCCAGGAGCGCGAGCACATGCTCGAAGCCATCCGCATCCTCACCGAAATCACCGGTGAACGCCCAGTGGGCTGGTACACCGGCCGCACCGGCCCGAACACCCGCCGCCTGGTGATGGAGGAAGGTGGCTTCCTCTACGACAGCGACACCTACGACGACGACCTGCCCTACTGGGAGCCGAACAACCCGACCGGCAAGCCGCACCTGGTGATCCCCTACACCCTGGACACCAACGACATGCGCTTCACCCAGGTGCAGGGTTTCAACTGTGGCGAGCAGTTCTTCCAGTACCTGAAAGACGCGTTCGACGTGCTTTATGCCGAAGGCGCCGAAGCGCCGAAGATGCTCTCCATCGGCCTGCATTGCCGCCTGGTCGGCCGCCCGGCGCGCCTGGCTGCGCTCAAGCGCTTCATCGACTACGCCAAGAGCCACGAGCAGGTCTGGTTCGCCCGTCGCGTGGACATCGCCCGCCACTGGCACACCACCCACCCGTACAAGAAAGAGAACGCCTGATGACCGCCTTCAAGACCCTCAAGCCCTCCGCCCTGGACCGCGACGCCTTCGTCGAGGTATTCGCCGACATCTACGAGCACTCGCCGTGGGTCGCCGAAAAAGCCTATGACCTGGGCCAACTGGGTGAGCTGGACGAAGTCGAGGCGCTGCACCAGCGCATGAGCGATATCCTGCTCAGCGCCAGTCACACTGACCAGCTGGCACTGATCAATGCTCACCCGGACCTGGCCGGCAAGGCCGCCATTCAGGGCGAGCTCACCGCATCGAGCACCAACGAACAGGCCGGCGCCGGTATCCACCAGTGCACCGCCGAAGAGTTCGCCCGTTTCACCGAGCTGAACGATGCCTACAAGGCCAAGTTCCAGTTCCCGTTCATCATGGCGGTAAAAGGCAGCAACCGGCACCAGATACTCGCCGCGTTCGAAAAGCGCATCCACAACGACAGCGAGGCCGAATTCAAGGAAGCCTTGGCACAGATCAACCTGATCGCCCTGTTCCGCCTGCTGCAGCTGTAAGCGGCAGCCGACCCCCATTCAGTACAACGAACATAAAAGAGAGACCCGCATGCGCACCCTGATGATCGAGCCCCTGACCAAAGAAGCCTTCGCTCCCTTCGGCGACGTGATCGAAACCGACGGCAGCGACCACTTCATGATCAACAACGGCTCGACCATGCGCTTTCACAAGCTCGCCACGGTCGAGACCGCCGAGCCCGAAGACAAGGCGATCATCAGCATCTTCCGCGCCGATGCGCTGGACATGCCGCTGACCGTACGCATGCTGGAACGCCACCCGCTGGGCAGCCAGGCTTTCATCCCGCTGCTCGGCAACCCCTTTCTGATCGTGGTCGCGCCCATTGGCGATGCACCTGTATCAGGCTTGGTCCGTGCCTTCCGCAGTAATGGCAGGCAGGGCGTTAATTACCATCGCGGCGTCTGGCACCACCCGGTGCTGACGATCGAAAAGCGGGATGACTTCCTGGTGGTTGATCGCAGCGGTTCTGGCAACAACTGCGATGAGCATTACTTCACCGAGGAACAGATGCTGATCCTCAATCCCCACCAATAAGAAAAGGTCGGTCATCGTTCTCGGTGATCGGCAGAGGTACATACTGTGGAAGCACACCTTCACGAATGGCTGAACCTGAGCATTCGCTGGGTTCACATGATCACCGGCGTGGCCTGGATCGGTGCATCGTTCTACTTCGTCTGGCTGGAGAACCACCTGAACCGAAGCAACCCGCGCGATGGGTTGTCGGGTGATCTCTGGGCGATTCACGGCGGTGGTATCTACCACCTGGAGAAATACAAGCTCGCCCCCCCGAAAATGCCCGAGAACCTGCACTGGTTCAAATGGGAAGCCTACTTCACCTGGATGTCCGGTATCGCCTTGCTGTGCGTGGTGTTCTACTGGAACCCGACGCTGTACCTGCTGGCCCCTGGCAGTACCCTCAGCGGTGCCGAAGGCGTGGCCATCGGTATCGGCTCGCTGGTCGCCGGCTGGTTCATCTACGACTTCCTGTGCGACTCGCCGCTGGGCAAGAAGCCGGCGTTGCTCGGTGCCGTGCTGTTCGTGCTGATCATCGCCGCCTGCTGGGGCTTCAGCCTGGTGTTCAGCGGCCGCGGTGCCTACCTGCACACCGGCGCGATCATCGGCACCATCATGGTCGGCAACGTGTTCCGCATCATCATGCCGGCCCAGCGCCAGCTGGTGGCCGCGATCGAGAACAACCAGACGCCCGACCCGGTACTGCCGGCCAAAGGCCTGTTGCGCTCGCGTCACAACAACTACTTCACCCTGCCGGTGCTGTTCATCATGATCAGCAACCACTTCCCGAGCACCTACGGTAGCCAGTACAACTGGCTGATCCTGGCCGGTATCGCGGTAGCTGCGGTGCTGATCCGCCACTACTTCAACACCCGCCACGACAGCAACAAGTACGCCTGGACCTTGCCTGTCGGTGCCCTGGCAATGATTTGCCTGGCCTACGTCACCGGCCCCAAACCGATGGCAGTGAGCCCTGAGCAGGCCGCCGCGAAGATCGAGTACCAGCCTCTGCCGGCTACGGCTGTGGGTGGCAAGACCGCCGCCGAGCAACGCGCCGAAGAGGCCGCCAAGGCCGCCGCAGCGCCTGCCGAAGCCCCGGCCCAGGCTACGGCCCAGGCCGGTGCTGGCGACTTCGACAAGATCCACAATGTCATTCAGGAACGCTGCACCGTGTGCCACTCGGCCAAACCGACCAGCCCACTGTTCAGCGCCGCCCCTGCCGGCGTGATGTTCGACACCCCGCAGCAGATCCAGGCCCAGGCCGCGCGCATTCAGGCGCAGGCAGTGGCCAGCCAGATCATGCCGCTGGGCAACATCACCCAGATGACCACCGAGGAGCGCAAGCTGGTCGGTGACTGGATCGCCAAGGGCGCCCAGGTCAACTGATCGAGCCACAAGCGTCAAGCTGCAAGCCTCAAGCTGTACGTAGTAGGAAGCAAGCATCGAGTGCCAGGCTCCAGTGCGGATACCAAGCTTTTTCTTGAAGCTTGCCGCTTGGAGCTTGGCACTTGGATCCGAGAATAAAAACAAAACTCGAGGTGCTGCATGTCCGAGTCCCGCAAGGCGTACATACCCGTTGCGCCACCGCGCGAACCCTTGCCCCTGTTCCAACTGTTCCTGGTTGGCCTGCAACACGTTTTGCTGATGTACGGTGGCGCCATCGCTGTGCCGCTGATCATTGGCCAGGCCGCCGGGCTGTCCCGTGAAGAAGTCGCTTTCCTGATCAACGCCGACCTGCTGGTCGCTGGCGTCGCCACCATCATCCAGTCGTTCGGTATCGGCCCGGTGGGCATCCGCATGCCAGTGATGATGGGTGCCAGTTTCGCAGCCGTGGGCAGCATGGTGGCCATGGCCGGCATGCCCGGTGTAGGCCTGCAGGGGATCTTCGGCGCGACCATCGCCGCCGGCTTCTTCGGCATGCTGATCGCACCGTTCATGTCCAAGGTCGTGCGCTTCTTCCCACCGCTGGTCACCGGAACGGTGATCACCTCGATTGGCCTGTCGCTGTTCCCGGTAGCGGTCAACTGGGCCGGTGGCGGCCAGGATGCCAGTACGTTCGGCTCGCCGATCTACCTGCTGGTGGCCGGCCTGGTGCTGGCCGTGATCCTGCTGATCAACCGCTTCATGCGCGGCTTCTGGGTCAATGTGTCGGTGCTGGTTGGCATGGGCCTGGGCTACGTGCTGGCCGGCACCATCGGCATGGTCGACCTGTCAGGCCTGAGTGAAGCGCCGTGGTTGCAGGTGGTGACGCCCCTGCACTTCGGCATGCCGACCTTCAGCCTGGCACCGATCCTGTCCATGTGCCTGGTGGTGGTGATCATCTTCGTCGAGTCCACGGGCATGTTCCTGGCCCTGGGCAAGGTGACCGACCGCGAAGTCACCCCAGGCATGCTCCGCCGCGGCCTGCTGTGCGATGCCGGGGCCTCGTTCATCGCCGGCTTTTTCAACACCTTCACCCACTCGTCGTTCGCCCAGAACATCGGCCTGGTGCAAATGACCGGGGTCCGCTGCCGCTTTGTCACCATCGTGGCCGGCGCCCTGCTGATTCTGCTCAGCCTGCTGCCCAAGGCAGCGTTCCTGATCGCCTCGATCCCGCCCGCGGTACTGGGTGGGGCGTCGATCGCCATGTTCGGCATGGTGACCGCTACCGGGATCAAGATCCTCCAGGAAGCCGACATCGGCGACCGCCGCAACCAGTTGCTGGTTGCGGTAAGCGTGGGCTTCGGCTTGATCCCCGTGGTGCGCCCGGAGTTCTTCGCGCAGATGCCGCAGTGGATGGAGCCCATCACCCACAGTGGCATCGCCATGGCCACGGTCAGCGCCCTGGTGTTGAACGTGCTGTTCAACATTCTGGGCGGTGCCGACCGCGCGGTGCACAACGACGCCTGTCACCAGCACTGAGGCAAAACCCCTTCGAGTGAACGGGAGCGGCCTGTAGCCGCTCCGGTCTCGAACCGCCGTAGACGCTATACCGTCGGCCCGCCGGAATGGGCCGCCCGGGGCACCTGCACGCCAAAAAAACCCAAAAAAAACAATAAGTCCGGGAAGCACAACATGAAACGCATCACCACGTCCCTCTTGCTGGGCAGCAGCTTGCTGGCCACCGTTCCTGCCCACGCGGGCGAATGGCTGCAATGGCACGGCGAAAGCCTGACCTACCTGTACGGCAAGGACTTCAAGGTCAACCCCAGCATCCAGCAAACGGTTACCTTCGAGCACGCCAACAAATGGAAGTACGGCGACACTTTCATGTTCGTCGACAAGATTTTCTACAACGGCAAAGCAGACGCCAGCAAGGGCGTGACCACCTACTACGGTGAGTTCAGCCCGCGCCTGTCATTCGGCAAGATCTTCGACCGCAAACTGGCGTTCGGCCCGGTCAAGGATGTGTTGCTGGCCATGACCTACGAACGAGGCGAAGGCGACAACGAGGCCTACCTGATCGGCCCCGGCTTCGACCTGGCCATCCCGGGCTTCAACTACTTCACCCTCAACTTCTATGTGCGCAACACCGAGGGCAGCCGCCCCGGGGACAATGTGTGGCAGATCACCCCCGCCTGGTCGTACACCCTGCCGGTGGGCAAGTCCTACATCCTGATCGATGGTTACATGGACTGGGTGACCGACAACGACCAGACCCGCCGTGGCACCTACCACGCCAACCTGCACTTCAACCCGCAGGTCAAATATGACCTGGGCAAGGCCCTGAACCTGGGGGCAAAGCAGCTTTATGTGGGCTTCGAGTACAGCTACTGGAAGGACAAGTACGGCATCGACAGCCGCGGCAACCTGGACAGCAACCAGAGCGTGGCGAGCGCGCTGATCAAGGTACACTTCTAAGAAGTTGACCAAACGCACAAGTTTGATTCACAGCGCTCCAGGACGGAGCACTTGAGGCGCGGCGCGCAAGCCAGTAATCTGCGCGCCCCCTCGATCAGGGCAGAACGGATTCTGCCTGCGTTTACTGACCGCTCAGTCAATGAATACGGGCGGTTGGCGAACGTGTTGCCAGCCTGAAAGACCCTTTTCATCCGTTCAGAACGAAGTCGAGCAGGAAGGTTTTGCCAACCCGGAAAAGTTGGCCCAACCCTTGCCAAACAGCTGTGGCCTATCGAAAAAAGCTGACTCAAAAGACAAAAAGCGCCAACAACGAGCGCAGACAACAGATCAAACAAGGGAGCGACACTCGCAATGCGTATCATCAACAGCCTGATCCTTGCTGGCGGCCTGCTGGCCTGCGGCACCACCTTCGGCGGTGACTTGCTGCAATGGCAGAACAACAGCCTGACCTACCTGTGGGGCAAGAACTTCAAGGTCAACCCGCCAACCCAGCAAACCGTGACCTTCGAACATGCCGATGGCTGGAAGTACGGCGACAACTTCATCTTTGTCGACAAGATCTTCTACCAGGGCCAGAAGGACGAGGGCAACGGCCCGAACACCTACTATGGCGAGATCAGCCCACGCCTGTCGTTTGGCAAGATCTTCGACCAGAAGCTGGAGTTCGGCCCGGTCAAGGACGTGCTGCTGGCCATGACCTACGAGTTTGGCGAGGGTGATACCGAGTCGTACCTGATCGGCCCGGGCTTCGACCTGGCCATCCCCGGTTTCGACTACTTCCAGCTGAACTTCTACAACCGCACCACCGACGGCAGCCGTGCCGGCGACAATGTGTGGCAGATCACGCCGGTGTGGTCGTACACCATCCCGGTGGGGGATTCCGACGTACTGATCGACGGCTTCATGGACTGGGTGGTCGACAACGACCAGAACCGCCGTGGCACCTACCACGCCAACCTGCACTTCAACCCGCAGATCAAGTACGACCTGGGCAAGGCGCTGCACTTTGGCGAGAAGCAGTTGTACGTGGGTGTGGAGTATGACTACTGGAAGAACAAGTACGGCATCAAGGACAGCGATGCCTTCACCACCGACCAGAACACCATGAGCTTCCTGGTCAAGGTGCACTTCTGACCTGAGCCCTCGGGGCCGCGCTGCGGCCCATTCGCGGGCATGCCCGCTCCCACAGGGTCCGCGCTTGGCCCAAGGCAGACACTGTACCTGAGGGAGCGGGCGTGCCCGCGAACCGGGGCAACGCCCCGGCCAGGCCGCTCAGTTGGCCGGCCGCACCCGGCGCCACAGCTTCTCGGCCACCGTCACTACCGCCAGCACCACGGCACCGGCGATCACCCCGGCCACGCCATTGAGCAAAGCCACGGTAAGCCCACCACCGCGCCCCTCGCTGAACGCTTCGACCGCTTGATGCAGCGGCGCGATGCCATGCACCAGAATCCCGCCACCCACCAGGAACATCGCCGCCGTGCCAACCACCGACAGGCCTTTCATCATGTAGGGTGCCGCGCGCAATATGCCATTGCCTACCGCCTGAGCCACGCCCGACGCCCGCTTGGTCATCCACAGCCCAAGGTCGTCCAGTTTGACGATGCCGCCCACCACCCCGTAAACACCCAAGGTCATTACCACCGCGATGCCCGACAGCACGATGACCTGCTGTGGCAGCGGCGAGTCGGCGACGATGCCCAGGGTAATGGCGATGATTTCCGCCGACAGGATGAAGTCGGTACGCACAGCCCCCTTGATCTTGGCTTTCTCATACGCCACCAGGTCGACATTGGCATCGGCCACAGCCTGTTTGCGCGCAGCCTTTTGCGCCTCGTCGTCTTCTTTGCTGTGCAAGAACTTGTGCGCCAGCTTCTCGAAGCCCTCGAAGCACAGATACGCGCCGCCCAGCATCAGCAAGGGCGTGACCGCCCAAGGGATGAAAGCGCTGATCAGCAGGGCCGCCGGTACCAGAATGGCCTTGTTCATCAACGAACCCTTGGCCACCGCCCACACCACCGGCAGTTCACGATCGGCCCGCACACCCGTCACCTGCTGGGCATTGAGCGCCAGGTCATCGCCCAGCACGCCTGCGGTTTTTTTTGCTGCCACTTTGGTCATCAGCGAAACATCGTCCAGCAACGTGGCGATATCGTCGATCAGTACCAGTAGACTGCTTCCTGCCATGTTTGCCTGCATCCGAATGAGTAAATGCCCAGAATTCTAGCCCAAAGCCGCTGCCTTGAGCGCCCGTCGGGCCCGGTGCTACCATGCCCGATCCCTCTTAGAGGTGGCCAGACACGAGGAAGATCCCTGACCATGAGCACCATTCGCGAGCGCAACAAGGAATTGATCCTGCGCGCAGCCAGCGAGGAATTCGCCGACAAGGGCTTCGCGGCCACCAAGACCAGCGATATTGCGGCCAAGGCCGGCTTGCCCAAGCCGAACGTGTATTACTATTTCAAGTCCAAGGACAACCTCTACCGCGAGGTGCTGGAAAGCATCATCGCGCCGATCATGCAGGCGTCCACGCCGTTCAATGCCGACGGTGACCCGAAAGAAGTGCTGAGCGCCTACATTCGCTCGAAAATCCGCATTTCCCGCGACTTGCCCCATGCTTCCAAGGTATTTGCCAGCGAGATCATGCACGGCGCTCCACACCTGTCACCGAACCAGGTGGCGCAGTTGAACGAGCAGGCCCGGCACAACATCGAGTGCATCCAGCGCTGGATCGACAACGGGCAGATCGCCCATGTAGATGCGCACCACCTGATGTTCAGCATCTGGGCGGCCACCCAGACCTATGCCGATTTCGACTGGCAGATTTCTGCAGTGACCGGCAAGGCCAAGCTGGCCGACAGCGATTATGACGCAGCAGCCGAGACCATCATCCGCATGGTGCTCAAGGGCTGTGAGCCCGAGCTGGCCTGACAGGGCCAGTGGGGCTGCCCTGCAGCCCAATCGCCGGCAAGCCAGCTCCCACAGGGTCTCCACAGGCCTGAAGACCTGTGAAGTAGCTGTGGGAGCTGGCTTGCCGGCGATGAGGCCAGAACGGGCAACGAAGACCTAGGCTGCGACCCCGGCATCCGCCCGCAACCCGGCCTCCTCGATCGCACTGATCGCGCACTGCTCGTCGATATCTGACGTATCCCCGCTGATCCCCACAGCCCCCAACACCCTGCCCGCCTGATCACGAATCAGCACGCCCCCCGGCGCCGGCACCACCGGCCGTTCACCCATTCCGTTCAGCGCGGCAAAAAACGCCGGCCGCTGCTGCGCATCCAGCGCCAGCAAGCGCGAGCCCTTGCCCAGGGCTATCGCCCCCCAGGCTTTGCCGGTGGCCACTTCCGGGCGGATCAGGCTGGCGCCATCTTCGCGCTGCAGCGCCAGCAGGTGGCCGCCAGCATCCAGCACCGCCACGGTCAGCGGCGCCGCATTGATCTTGCGACCCGCCGCCAGCGCAGCATTTACCAGCCCAACGGCGACTTTCAGGTTCAAAGCGTTCATGAAAAGGTCCTCTTCTTGTTGTGAGAAGCCCTGAGGGCAGTTGAAAACCGATGAACAAATAGAACACAACGAAGATTATTTTTGTATACAATATTTTGAAAAGATCGTATGCGATCACGCAAACTCCCGTTTTCATGGGCGCTCTGAGGAAAGCCAAGTCAACCGATGAAAACCCATTGACCTACAGCGCCAGGCGTGAATACACTCTATCGCAAAGCAAGTTGTATACAATTACAAAATCAATGAGGCACAAACCATGAGCAAAATGAGAGCAATCGATGCAGCCGTTCTGGTCATGCGCCGTGAAGGTGTAGATACCGCGTTCGGCATCCCGGGGGCTGCCATCAATCCGCTGTACTCGGCCCTGAAGAAAGTCGGTGGCATCGATCACGTCCTCGCTCGCCACGTCGAAGGTGCCTCGCACATGGCCGAGGGCTACACCCGCGCCAACCCGGGCAACATCGGTGTGTGCATCGGCACCTCCGGCCCTGCCGGCACCGACATGGTCACCGGCTTGTACAGTGCCTCGGCCGACTCCATTCCTATTCTCTGCATCACTGGCCAGGCCCCGCGTGCGCGCCTGCACAAGGAAGACTTCCAGGCTGTCGATATCACCAGCATCGTCAAGCCGGTGACCAAGTGGGCGACCACGGTGCTGGAGCCAGGCCAGGTGCCTTACGCCTTCCAGAAAGCCTTCTACGAAATGCGCACCGGCCGCCCAGGCCCGGTGCTGATCGACCTGCCGTTCGACGTGCAGATGGCCGAAATCGAATTCGACATCGACGCCTACGAGCCGCTGGCCATCAACAAGCCTGCCGCCACCCGCGTGCAGGCCGAAAAAGCCCTGGCCATGCTCAATGACGCCGAGCGCCCGCTGCTGGTCGCCGGCGGCGGCATCATCAACGCCGACGCCAGCGACAAACTGGTGGCGTTCGCTGAACTGACCGGCGTACCGGTAATCCCGACCCTGATGGGCTGGGGCACCATCCCGGACGACCACGCGCAGATGGTCGGCATGGTCGGCCTGCAGACGTCGCACCGCTACGGCAACGCCACCCTGCTCAAGTCGGACCTGGTGTTCGGTATCGGTAACCGCTGGGCCAACCGCCACACCGGCTCCGTGGACGTCTACACCGAGGGCCGCAAATTCGTCCACGTGGACATCGAACCGACCCAGATCGGCCGCGTGTTCACCCCGGACCTGGGGATCGTTTCCGACGCTGGCAAGGCGCTGGACGTACTCCTGGAAGTCGCCCGCGAATGGCAAGCCGCTGGCAAGCTGAAATGCCGCAAGGCCTGGCTGGAAGACTGCCAGCAGCGCAAGGCCAGCCTGCAGCGCAAGACCCACTTCGACAATGTGCCGGTCAAGCCGCAGCGCGTGTACGAAGAAATGAACCAGGTGTTCGGCAAGGACACCTGCTACGTCAGCACCATTGGCCTGTCGCAGATTGCGGGCGCGCAGTTCCTGCACGTGTACAAGCCACGCCACTGGATCAACTGCGGCCAGGCCGGCCCGCTGGGCTGGACCATCCCTGCGGCACTGGGCGTGGTCAAGGCCGATCCGCAGCGCAAGGTCGTGGCGCTGTCGGGTGACTACGACTTCCAGTTCATGATCGAAGAGCTGGCGGTGGGCGCACAGTTCAACCTGCCGTACGTTCATGTGCTGGTGAACAACGCCTACCTGGGCCTGATCCGCCAGGCGCAGCGTGGCTTCGACATGGATTACTGTGTACAACTGGCGTTCGAGAACATCAACTCGACCGACGCTGCCACCTACGGCGTTGACCACGTGGCCGTGGTCGAAGGCCTGGGCTGCAAGGCCCTGCGCGTGTTCGAACCGGCCGAGATCGCCCCTGCCCTGATCAAGGCGCAGAAGATGGCCGAAGAGTTCCGCGTACCGGTGGTGGTCGAGGTGATTCTCGAGCGCGTCACCAACATTTCCATGGGCACCGAGATCAACGCGGTCAACGAATTCGAAGACCTGGCGCTGGTCGGCAACGACGCGCCAACCGCCATCTCGATGCTGGACTGATCGCCTGACGCCCCCAGGCATGCCCTGGGGGCCTTCACCGCAAGGAGACACCTATGCCTCGCTTCGCTGCCAACCTGTCCATGCTGTTCACCGAACAGGACTTCCTGGCCCGCTTCAAGGCTGCCGCCGATGCTGGCTTCAGCGGCGTCGAATACCTCTTCCCGTACGACTACAGCGCGGCTGAAATCAAGCAGCAGCTGGACGCCAACGGCCTGACCCAGGTGCTGTTCAACCTGCCAGCCGGTGACTGGGCCAAAGGCGAGCGCGGGATCACCTGCCACCCCGACCGCGTCGAAGAATTCCGCGCGGGGGTCGACAAGGCCATCGAATACGCCAAGGTGCTGGGCAATACCCAGGTCAACGCCCTGGCCGGCATTCGCCCACAAGGCCTGCAGTGTGCCGACGTGCGCAAGACCTTCGTCGCCAACCTCAAGTATGCCGCCGACAAACTCCAGGCCGCCGGCATCCGCCTGGTCATGGAAATGATCAACACCCGCGATATCCCGGGTTTCTACCTCAATACCACCCAGCAGGCCCTGGAAATCCAGGCCGAGGTGGGCAGCGACAACCTGTTCCTGCAGTACGACATCTACCACATGCAGATCATGGAAGGTGACCTGGCCCGGACCATGGAAGCCAACCTGAAGTCGATCAACCACATCCAGTTGGCCGACAACCCCGGCCGCAACGAGCCAGGCACCGGCGAGATCAACTACCGCTTCCTGTTCGAACACCTGGACCGCATCGGCTACCAGGGCTGGGTGGGCGCGGAATACAAACCGCTGACCACCACCGAAGCAGGCCTGGGCTGGCTGAAGACCCATAACGCAATCTGAACGGCTGACCGCTAGCGCCCTGTGAAACACGAAACCCTGTGGGAGCGGGCATGCCCGCGAACACCGGCATAGCCGGTGCCATCCACCGAGTCGCCTGTTTCGCGGGCATGCCCGCTCCCACAGCTTGAGACACCACAAATACAAAGAGGCATATTCTCATGGCTAAAATCGGTTTCATCGGCACCGGCATCATGGGCAAGCCCATGGCCCAGAACCTGCAAAAAGCAGGGCACAGCATTTTCGTTTCCACCCACCACGACGCCGCGCCAGCCGACCTGATCGCCGCCGGTGCAGTGGCCCTGGCCAACCCGAAAGAAGTGGCCCAGGAAGCCGAGTTCATCATCGTCATGGTGCCGGACACCCCACAAGTGGAAAGCGTGCTGTTCGGTGACAACGGCGTGGCCGAAGGCGTGGGCCCGAACAAGGTGGTGATCGACATGAGCTCGATCTCCCCTACCGCCACCAAAGCCTTCGCCGAAAAAATCAAGGCCACCGGCGCCGCCTACCTGGACGCCCCGGTGTCCGGTGGCGAAGTAGGTGCCAAGGCCGCCACCCTGAGCATCATGGTTGGCGGCTGCCCGAACGCCTTCGAGCGCGCCCTGCCACTGTTCCAGGCCATGGGCAAGAACATCACCCGCGTGGGTGGCAACGGTGACGGCCAGACCGCCAAGGTGGCCAACCAGATCATCGTCGCCCTGAATATCCAGGCTGTCAGCGAAGCGCTGCTGTTCGCCGCCAAGAACGGCGCCGACCCGGCCAAGGTGCGTGAAGCGCTGATGGGTGGCTTCGCCTCGTCGAAAATCCTCGAGGTGCATGCCGAGCGCATGATCAAGGGCACCTTCGACCCGGGCTTCCGCATCAACCTGCACCAGAAAGACCTGAACCTGGCGCTGCAAGGCGCCAAGGAGCTGGGCATCAACCTGCCCAACACCTCCAATGCCCAGCAAGTGTTCAACACCTGCCAGGCCCTGGGTGGCGGCAACTGGGACCACTCGGCGCTGATCAAGGGCCTGGAGCACATGGCCAACTTCTCGATCCGCGACGAGAAATAAGCTTCAAGCTGTGAGCCTCAAGTGGCAAGTGGCAAGCGACAAGCGACAAGCGACAAGCGACAAGCGACAAGCGAGAGCAGATCTGCTTTTGCTTGTAGCTTGCAGCTTGCAGCTTGCAGCTTGCAGCTCGCAGCTCGCAGCTCGCAGCTGTGGAGACCGCCCCTGGTTCGGCCTGCACGGAGGCAGTTCCAGGGGCGTTTTTGATTGTGCAGAACAACAATAATTGGGAGCCTGCCATGTCGGTCGATCCGCAAAAAATTCTCCGCGACCTGTTCGACACAGCCATCGCCGCCGCCCACCCCCGTCAAGTTCTCGAACCCTACCTGCCCGCCGACCGTAGCGGCCGGGTCATCGTCATCGGCGCCGGCAAGGCCGCAGCCGCCATGGCCGAAGTGGTCGAGAAAAGCTGGCAGGGCGAAGTCTCCGGCCTGGTCGTCACCCGTTACGGCCACGGCGCCAACTGCCAGAAAATCGAGGTGGTCGAAGCCGCCCACCCGGTCCCCGACGCCGCCGGCCTGGCTGTGGCCAAGCGCGTGCTGGAACTGGTCAGCAACCTCAATGAAGAAGACCGCGTCATATTCCTGCTCTCCGGCGGTGGCTCTGCCCTGCTGGCCCTGCCCGCCGAGGGCCTGACCCTGGCCGACAAGCAGCAGATCAACAAGGCACTGCTGAAATCCGGCGCCACCATCGGCGAGATGAACTGCGTGCGCAAGCACCTCTCGGCGATCAAGGGCGGGCGCCTGGCCAAGGCTTGCTGGCCGGCCACGGTCTACACCTATGCCATCTCCGATGTACCCGGCGACCTCGCCACGGTGATCGCTTCCGGCCCCACCGTGGCCGACCCGAGCACCTCGGCCGATGCCCTGGCCATTCTCAAGCGCTACAACATCGAAGCGCCAAAAGCGGTGATCGACTGGCTCAACAACCCGGCCTCGGAGACCGTCAAGGCCGACGACCCGGCCCTGGCCCGCAGCCACTTCCAGCTGATTGCCAAGCCCCAGCAGTCGCTGGAAGCCGCCGCAGTCAAAGCTCGCCAGGCAGGCTTCAGCCCGCTGATCCTCGGCGACCTGGAAGGCGAATCGCGCGAAGTGGCCAAGGTGCATGCCGGCATCGCCCGGCAGATCGTGCTGCACGGCCAGCCGCTGAAGGCGCCCTGCGTGATCCTGTCCGGTGGCGAAACCACCGTGACCGTGCGCGGCAATGGCCGTGGCGGGCGCAATGCCGAGTTCCTGCTCAGCCTCACCGAAAGCCTGAAAGGGCTGCCGGGCGTGTACGCCTTGGCCGGAGACACCGACGGTATCGACGGTTCGGAAGAGAATGCCGGCGCGCTGATGACCCCAGGCAGCTACGCCAGCGCCGAAGCCCTGGGCCTGTCGGCCAGCGATGAGCTGGACAACAACAACGGCTATGGCTACTTCGCCGCGCTGGACGCGCTGATCGTCACCGAGCCGACCCGCACCAACGTCAACGACTTCCGCGCCATCCTGATCCTCGAGACTGCCCAATCATGACGCCTGATAAAAAAGTGAAGATCCTCGCCACCCTCGGCCCGGCGATCGAAGGCATCGACGACATCCGCCAACTGGTCGAAGCGGGGGTGAACATCTTCCGCCTCAATTTCAGCCACGGCGAACACGCCGACCACGCCCTGCGTTACCAGTGGATCCGCGAAGTCGAGCAGCAGTTGAACTACCCCCTGGGTATTCTCATGGACCTGCAAGGGCCCAAGCTACGGGTCGGCCGCTTTGCCGAAGGCAAGATCCAGCTGCAACGCGGCCAGGCTCTGCGCCTGGACCTGGACAACACTCCGGGCGATAACCGCCGGGTCAACCTGCCGCACCCCGAGATCATCGCCGCCCTGGAGCCAGGCATGGACCTGCTGCTGGACGACGGCAAGTTGCGCCTGCGGGTAACCGCCAAGCACAGCGACGCAATCGACACCGAAGTGCTGAACGGTGGCGAGCTGTCGGACCGCAAGGGCGTCAACGTACCGCAAGCGGTGCTCGACCTCTCGCCGCTCACCGAAAAAGACCGCCGCGACCTGGCCTTCGGCCTGGAGCTGGGCGTGGACTGGGTCGCCCTGTCGTTCGTGCAGCGCCCTGAAGACATCGTTGAAGCGCGCCAGCTGATTGGCGGCCGAGCCTACCTGATGGCCAAAATCGAAAAACCGTCGGCAGTCGAGCACCTGCAAGCCATTGCCGAACTGGCCGACGCCATCATGGTGGCCCGCGGGGACCTGGGCGTGGAAGTGCCGGCCGAAAGCGTGCCGCAGATTCAGAAGCGCATCATTGGCACCTGCCGCCAGCTGGGCAAGCCGGTGGTGGTGGCCACGCAGATGCTCGAATCGATGCGTTTCTCGCCGGCACCGACCCGTGCCGAAGTCACCGACGTGGCCAACGCCGTGGCCGAGGGTGCCGACGCGGTGATGTTGTCGGCCGAAACCGCCTCGGGGGATTACCCGCTGGAGGCTGTGCAGATGATGAGCAAGATCATCCGCCAGGTTGAGAACGGCCCGGACTACCAGGCGCAGCTCGACGTCGGCCGGCCCAAGGCCGAAGCCACCGTGTCGGACGCCATCAGCTGCGCGATCCGCCGTATCAGCGGCATCCTCCCGGTGGCGGTGCTGGTCAACTACAGCGAGTCGGGCGCCTCCACCCTGCGCGCTTCGCGTGAACGGCCACGGGCACCGATCCTCAACCTTACGCCCAACCTGAACACCGCGCGGCGCCTGAGCGTGGCCTGGGGTGTGCACTCGGTGGTCAATGAGCGCCTGCGTCAGGTGGATGAGGTGGTCTCCACGGCCCTGGAAATTGCCCAGGCACAAGGCATGGCCAGCCGGGGCGACACGTTGCTGATCACTGCCGGGGTGCCGTTCGGCAAACCTGGGTCGACCAACACGCTGCGGATCGAAACACTGATCTAAGCCACTGCATAGACCCTGGGGGAGCGGGCGTGCGCGCGAATGCGTCAGTCCAGGCAACTTCGTTGACCCTGCTGGCCCTTTCGCGGGCACGCCCGCTCCCACAGGGTCGGTGGTGAATCAAAGAATCGCGGAAAACCGAGGCCCAAAGAGGCCCACCGCTCCCCATCCACCTCACTGACTGCCCCATGTACAGCAAACATTTCGCCAACCCGTGCCCCGACTGGGCCACGGCGTTACTCAACGGCTTCAGCCAGGTGCTGCTGCTGCGCAACCCCCTGTGCGGCCTGTGCTGCCTGCTGGCCATCCTGCTGACTGCGCCCGACCTGGTCGGCGGCGCCCTGCTCGGCGCCCTCGCCGGCCTGCTCACAGCCCAGCGCCGCGGCTACGACCGTGCCGACCGCCAGGCCGGGCTGTACTGCTACAACGGCGTACTCATCGGCATCCTGATCAGCGCCGTGCTGCCCTGGTCGGCCATCCTGCCGCCACTGGTCATCGCCGCCGGCGGCCTGTCCAGCATCATCACCCACCAGTGGCGCAAGCGCGGTGGCAAGCTGCTGGTTGCCTATACCGCACCGTTCGTGCTGTTGGGCTGGGGCACGCTGTTGCTCGCCGAACCCTCGATGACCGGTTTCGTCGAAGCCGAACCGGTGTACGCCCTGGCCCGCGGCATAGGGCAGATCTTCCTGCTCGACCAGCCGTTGGCCGGGTTGCTGATCATCGTCGGCATGTTCATCGCCCTACCCTATGCGGCGATGTGGGCGGTAATTGGCTCGGCCATCGGGGGCGGCATGGCGCTGCTCACAGACCAGGCGCAAGCAGCGTGGATGGGCCTGGCTGGCTTCAACGCCGCGCTGGCGGCGCTGGCCTTCAGCAGGCAAGGCGAAAAACCCTGGGTGACGTTGCTGGCCATCGCTCTGGCCTTGCTGCTGCAACCGCTGTTCATGCTGCTGCCTGTAGCCGGCCTGACCGCGCCTTTTGTCGCCGCATGCTGGCTGATGCACACATGTGCGCACATTGCAGAGCAGTATCAACGCCGTATGTCTTCGACATAATCATTTGGCACTGCCCTCTCTCCTGCAGTTGAAACTGCCCCCCGCCTGGCTGGGTTGATGAAAGCATGGGTGGGTGGCACAATCTCGACCCTCTCGAAACCTTTTAACAGTAAGTGCCCCCCCCTGGCTCTGGACGTTGCAGGGATATGAGTATCGTCCTTTTTGAAGTAAACACCCGATAGTTCGGCAAGTGGCGACTGAGCCACGACCTGTGCATCGATTCTCGGTGAGTTACCGGTGAATTCGAAAGTTGTAAAAGTTTCACTGTGAACCTTGATAACCTGCAAAGACTTGCCTTTGTATTCTGCTTTGGCAAGCGGCTTCAAATGGGCTTTCAAATCCCTCTTAGTCAAGCCGAACCGCGAAAGATGTCCCGTCAAGCCCGTCCTCTGTCCCATCTGCCCTGATGGGTCGACTTTGTTCACAGGGTCACCAGTGCAGTAGGAATACGCATTGATACCCCCCTCACCAAATGGACTGATGCTGTCGGGACTCGTGAAGCGCATCAGCGATGGCGCGTAACACCGATAACCCTGTCCCAGCAGATAGCCTGAAAGATATTGATCGAACACTTGGCCTGCGTAAGCCAATATGTTCAAAGGTGACGAACCTGCCAGGTAGCCAAATGGCGAATAGGCGTTAGCCTGATTGGGTTTTATTTTCAAAGAGATCATGACCGCTCCAGTTGCCACCTCTGCCCCCCCATGCTCTCCCCAAAGCACAAGGTCGGGAAACTGACAGAAATATCAGTTGCATTCGCAGGTAACCAATTGCAGATGGGCAATCAATCCTTCTAGGCTTCCCACTTCAGTACTACGAGCCAATAAACATGCCTGTATCGCAATCCCTAAGGGAACGCCTCTACATCATGGTCTTCCAGACCGACACCGTGGCTGGAAGGCGCTTCGACAAGATCCTCCTACTGATCATCCTCGCCAGCCTGGTCACGGTGATCCTCGACAGCATCGACGAAGTGCACCAGGGCTACGCCGGCCTGCTGGCCGGTATCGAATGGGGCTTTACCGCGATCTTCCTGGCCGAGTACCTCACCCGCCTGTACTGCTCGCCCAAGCCGCTGCGCTACGCCTTCAGTTTCTATGGGCTGGTCGATTTACTGGCGATCGTGCCGGGGATCATCGCGCTCTACTACAGCGACGCCCAATACCTGCTGATCGTCCGCGTCATCCGCATGCTGCGGATCTTCCGCGTGCTCAAGCTCAGCCCCTACCTCAAGCAGGCCCATTTCCTGATCGACGCGCTGCGCGGTAGCAAGCAGAAGATCATCGTGTTTCTGGTCACGGTATCGACCTTGGTCACGGTCTTCGGCACGCTGATGTATGTGATCGAAGGGCCGGAGCACGGTTTCACCAGCATTCCCAAGGGCATCTACTGGGCGATCGTCACCCTGACCACCGTGGGCTTTGGCGACATCGTGCCGAAGACGCCTTTGGGGCAGGTAATTTCGTCGATGGTGATGATCATCGGTTATTCGATCATTGCCGTGCCGACCGGGATCTTTACCGCAGAGCTGGCCAACGCCATGCGGGGCGAACAGCTACAGCATGATTGCCCGGTCTGCAAGAAAAAGACCCATGAACAAAGCGCGGCGTTCTGCTCGCGGTGTGGGAGTGGGTTATTCCCCAAACAGTGATGTTGCCCGATCGGGCCCTGTCGCCGGCAAGCCAGCTCCCACAATGTGCACCACCGGGACTGAGCCTTGTGCAATACCTGTCAGCCCTGAGGCGATCCCTGTGGGAGCTGGCTTGCCGGCGATTGGGCCAGTACAGGCAGCGGAATAACCAAAGTCGTTTTTGTTCTTTAACCCGCACAAATCCAACCGCTATAGTCGCTGGCAATCTGCCCCAAAAACCTTCAAGAACAAGGAAGCAACGTGAAAAGACTCTTCACCGCCTCGCTGCTCGCCGCAGGCCTGGCCTTGGGCAACATCGCCCAGGCCGCCCCTACCCTGCTCAACGTTTCCTACGACGTGATGCGCGACTTCTACAAGGACTACAACCCAGCCTTCCAGAAACACTGGCAGGCCGAGCACAACGAGAAGGTCAACGTGCAAATGTCCTTCGGCGGCTCCAGCAAGCAGGCGCGTGCGGTGATCGATGGCCTGCCGGCCGATGTGATCACCATGAACATGGCCACCGACATCAACGCCCTGGCCGACAACGGCAAGCTGGTGCCGGACAACTGGGTCACCCGCCTGCCGAACAACAGCGCGCCGTTCACCTCGGCCACGGTCTTCATCGTGCGCAAGGGGAACCCGAAAGCCCTGAAAGACTGGCCCGACCTGCTCAAGGACGGCGTGCAGGTGATCGTGCCCAACCCGAAAACCTCGGGCAATGGCCGCTACACGTACCTGTCGGCCTGGGGCTACGTGCTCAAGCAGGGCGGTGACGAAGCCAAGGCCAAGGACTTCGTTGGCAAGCTGTTCAAACAGGCCCCGGTGCTGGATACCGGCGGCCGGGCCGCGACCACCACGTTCATGACCAACCAGATCGGCGACGTGCTGGTGACCTTCGAAAACGAAGCCGAAATGATCGCCCGCGAGTTTGGCCGCGACCAGTTCGAGGTGGTCTACCCGAGCGTGTCGGCCGAGGCCGAGCCACCGGTGAGTGTGGTCGACAAGGTGGTGGCCAGGAAAGGCACCCAGGCCGTGGCCGAGGAATACCTCAAGTACCTGTGGTCGCCAGAGGCCCAGGAGATTGCCGCCAACAACTACCTGCGTCCACGCGATGCAACCGTGCTGGCCAAGTACACCGACCGCTTCCCGAAAGTCGACTTCCTGTCGGTGGAAAAGACCTTTGGTGACTGGCGCACCGTGCAGAAGACCCACTTCAACGACGGTGGCGTGTTCGACCAGATCTATACCGACAAGCAGTAATCGATTCACGCGGGCCTGGCCTGTTCGCAGCGTTAACCGCGAACAGGCCTGGCCGGACAACACACCCAAATCGAACTTTCCCACCCCTGCAGCCTCAGTTCCTTGAGTAACCCTGCCCCGCTCACCCCGGCCCAAGGAGTACTCCAGTGCTGCGTTTCTTTTCGACCCTGCTGCTCGGCTGCCTGTTGAGCACTCACCTGCTGGCTGCCGACCCCGCCCCCAGCGAGGACCAACCCGCCGAACCCGAGCCAGTCTTGCAAGGCGGCCTGCTGGGCGCCCTGGCCGATGGCCTGGACAGCGCTGCCCGGCAGATGGACCTCGACGCCCACCTGGTTGACGCCTGGCGCCTTCGCAGCGACCGCGCCGCCCAGGAAGTGGAGCGCCTGGTCGACCGCCATTCGGCCAGTGACTCACTGCACCTGGCGGGCAACTTCCTGCTCCTGACCCTCACCTGGGGCGCCGCGTTCGGCCTGCTTGGCGGTGGTGGGCGCTGGGTCGCCAAACGGGTGTCGCGCCGCCCTTGGCTGCGCGAGCACAAACGCGTCAGTGGCCTGCTGGGCTACCTGTTGCCCTACACCTTGCCAGCCCTGGCCAGCCTGCCCGTGACGCTCTATGTGAGCCGCTTCCTCGACCCCTCCGTGGCACGCGCGCTTGGCTTGAGCCTGGCCTATGCGACCAGCAGCGGGCTGTTCTCGACGTCGATCATCCTCTGCCTGATCACCCTGTTCGACGCTGGCCATAAACGCCCCGCCGTGGCGGTGATCAAGCGCCTGGCGCCACGGCCGCTGTTCCTCATCGGCTTCCTTGCCGCCTGGAGCGACGCCCTGACCAGCCCGCAGATCGCCCGCCAGCTTGGCGGCAACATCACCGCCAGCGTCGCGGTGGTCACCGGCCTGACTGCCACCTTCATCTTCGCCAGCCTGGTGATCCGCCTGCGGCGCCCGGTCGCCCACCTGATCCGCAACCGCGCGTACAAAGACCGGGTACAACACCGCGCCGTGCAGGAAACCCTGCGCATTTTCTCGACACTGTGGTACCTGCCAATCCTGCTGATGATCCTGGTCTCGGCAGTCAACCTGGTAGGTGCCGGTGCCGAAAGCCAGAAAGCCCTGCAGAACGCGCTGCTGACCACCGTGCTATTGGTCTCGACGCTGTTCCTCAGCACCTTGCTGCAACACTTGCTGGCCCCCCGCGAAAGCGACCCGGCGCAGCGGGTGCGGCCCTACAAGGAACTGCTACGCAGCCTCGCCCACGCCCTGCTGCGCATTGCCATGGCAGTGGCCTTCATCGAGCTGCTGGGGCGCATCTGGGGGTTCTCGGTGATCGACTTCGCCCTCAGCAACCGCCTGGGCCAGGCGATCAGCAACTCGCTGTCGAGCATCGGCCTGATCCTGTTGGTCACCTGGCTGCTGTGGGTGGTGCTCGATACGGCGATCCAGGAAGCGCTCAAGCCAGCTGCCGGGCGCCGCAATGCCCGCCAGCCAAGCACGCGGGTGCGGACCATTCTGCCGATGCTGCGCAACGCCATCAAAGTGATCCTGATCGTGATCTGCACCATCACCACCATGGCCAACCTCGGCATCAACGTAGCGCCGCTGCTGGCCGGTGCCGGGGTGATCGGCCTGGCCATCGGCTTCGGCTCGCAGCAACTGGTCCAGGATGTGATTACCGGGTTGTTCATCCTGATCGAAGACACCATTTCCATCGGCGACTGGGTAGTGCTGGACTCCGGCCATGCCGGAACCGTAGAAAGCCTGACCATCCGCACCCTGCGCCTGCGCGATGGCAAGGGCTTCGTGCATTCGGTGCCGTTCGGCCAGATCAAGGCGGTGACCAACCAGTCACGGCAGTTCGCCTATGCGTTCTTTTCGGTGCAGTTCACCTATGACAGTGATGTGGACGCGTCACTGGCGCTGATTCATGAGGTGGGCCAGTCGATCAGCGAAGACCCTCTGCTGCGCATCAACTTGCAGGGGCCGCTGCAGGTCTTCGGTGTGGACCGCATGGACTTGAACGGGTTTGTCCTGACGGCGCAGTTCCGCACCATTTCCGGTGGGCAGTATGCGGTGAGCCGGGCGTTCAACGAGCGGCTGAAGAAGCGCGTGGACCAGACTGAGAATGTGAGTTTCGCCCAGGTGTATCCGCTGCCGGTACAGGCTATGGGGGCTTGACGTTACCTGTACCGGCCTCTTCGCGGGCTTGCCCGCTCCCACAGGATCACCACACATCCTAATGCTGTGGAGTACCTGTGGGAGCGGGCAAGCCCGCGAATGGGCCGCCACGAGCAACATCACACCTGGCGGAATACCAGAGCCTTGAGCCCGCCCGCCGGGTCCACATCCGGAAACTCGGGCGGGTTCTCCAGCCGCTCGACAAACCCCAGCGAGGGCGCCTGCTCGGCCATCCCCTCGATCAAAAACTCCGGCCCGATCCCCGGGTCGTTCACGCACGCCAGCACCGTCCCACCCGCGCTCAACAACTCCGGCAAACGTCGCAGGATCTTCGCGTAATCCTGGGTCAGCACGAAGCTGCCGCGCTGGAAAGTCGGCGGGTCGATGATGATCAGGTCATAAGGGCCGTACTTGCGTACCTTGCCCCAGGACTTGAACAGCTCATGCCCCAGGTAGGCCACCCGCGAGGCGTCGTGACCATTGAGGCGGTGGTTGTCCCGGCCGCGCGCCAGGGCCGACTTGGCCATGTCCAGGTTCACCACCTGCTCGGCCCCACCGGCCACCGCTGCCACCGAAAAGCCGCAGGTGTAGGCGAACAGGTTCAGTACCCGCTTGCCCGCCGCCTGCTCACGCACCCAGCGGCGGCCATAGCGCATATCGAGGAACAGACCGTTGTTCTGCCGCACGCCCAGGTCCAGCAGGTAGGTCAGGCCGTCCTCGACCACTTCGCGTTGCTGGCAGGGTTCGCCCAGCAACCACTGGCCCGGGCTGTCAGGCAGGTAGCGGTGCTGGATGATGATGGCCTGGCCGGTCCACAGTGGGCGCTCGGCCAGGTTGCGCAACATCGTCTCCAGCTCGGCCAGCTGGCCTTCGGGCGGTTCGCGGAACAGGGCGACCGACAGCACCCCCTGCAGCCAATCGACCGTGATCTGCTCCAGGCCTGCCCAGCAGCGGCCGCGGCCGTGGAACAGGCGGCGGGTTTCCTGCGGGGCAGGGTCGAGGGCGGCGAGCAGGTGTTGCTCGAGGGTGGCGATTGGGGATGTCATGACGGGTCGCAGGCTGGCAAAAGCGGCATTCTACCCGTTGAGGCCGCTTCGCAGGCAAACCAGCTAGCGCACAAATTTCAAGCCCTGTGCAGTACCTGTAGGAGCTGGCTTGCCTGCGATAGGGCGCGAAGCGGCCTCAATGGCCCTTGATAACCAACGGCTTGGGTCTGAACCACCACCCCTGCTGCATCCCTGCCGCCGCCAGCAGGATCAACGCCACCCCCAGCCATTGCAGCGGCGTCAGGCGGTGGTCGAAGGCCACCCAGTCGACCAGGATCGCCGCAATGGGGTAGATGAATGACAACGCCCCGGTCAACGCCGTGGGCAAGCGCTGGATGGCGCTGTACAGCAACACATACATCAGGCCGGTGTGCACAACCCCCAATGTCAGCAAACTGGCCAGCGCCGGCATTTCACCCGGCAGGCCGCCCAGCTTGGCCCAGGGTGCCAGCAACACCACGCCGGTGCTCACCTGGACCAACGCGATAAGATGCGGCGGCGTACCGCTGAGCCGCTTGATGATCAATGCCGCGATGGCGTACAGCAGCGCCGCACCCAGCGCCAGGGCAACGCCCAGCAGGTAGTCCTCGCCGCCCCCCTGCGCGGCGCCATGGGCACTGACGATGGCCAGCATGCCGAGGAACGCCACGCTCAGCCAGCTCAGCTTGGCCAAGGTGATTTTTTCACCCAGAAACAACGCCGCCAAGCCCACCAGCATGAACGGCTGCACGTTGTACACCGCGGTACCGATGGCAATCGACGCCCGCGAATACGAGGCAAACAACAGCAACCAGTTGCCGACGATGGCCACGCCGCTGGCCATCGCCAGCAGCAGCGCCGGGCGGCTGATCACGCCGGGGCGCAGAAAGCCGAACGCGGCACAGATGACCAGCAAGGTCACGGCACCGAACACGCAGCGCCAGAACACCACCTCCAGTACCGGCAGGCCGGACGCCAGCACGAACCAGCCGATGGTCCCGGAAATCAGCATGGCCGCTACCATTTCCAGCGACCCCCGGCGCAATGAATTGTCCATCCCACACCTCCTCTCGTCGATGGCAACAGTATGCAGAGGGCCCCGTGCAACCTTCCAGCCGATTAGCAAGGCAAACCCATAATTTTGCCTTTACTATCAAGGCAAATTCCGCGACCTACCCTTTGAGGTGCACATGACCGACGCCATCGACCAACTGTTGATCAACGCGCTGATGGAGGACTCGCGCCGCTCGCTCAAGGCCCTGGCGCAGGTAAGTGGGCTGTCTGCCCCCAGCGTCGGCGAGCGTTTGCGCCGGCTGGAGGAACGTGGCGTGTTGCGCGGGTACACGGTCAATGTCGACCCACGTGCCTTCGGCTACCAGTTGCAAGCCATCGTGCGTATCCGCCCACTGCCCGGGCAATTGCAGGAAGTCGAACGGCAGATCATTGCCATCCCCGAATTCACCGAGTGCGACAAGGTCACCGGCGAGGACTGCTTCATCGCCAGGCTGCATGTGCGCTCGATGGAGCAGCTGGACACCCTGCTGGACCGCATCAATGTGTTGGCCGAGACCAACACCGCAATCATCAAGAAGAGCCCGGTCAAACGGCGGTTGCCGCCGATGGGGCCAGTACAACCCTGACTGAGGGGCCGGCCAGCAG
This sequence comes from Pseudomonas sp. MB-090624, assembly GCF_003205245.1. Taxonomy (NCBI): domain Bacteria; kingdom Pseudomonadati; phylum Pseudomonadota; class Gammaproteobacteria; order Pseudomonadales; family Pseudomonadaceae; genus Pseudomonas; species Pseudomonas sp. MB-090624. Next base: position 67,646 of record NZ_QJRK01000014.1, read on the forward strand.
GGAAAGGGAACGACTGACTATTTTTTGTACACAAGAATGTCACCTTAAGTGCCATTTTTGTGTGCAGTTCTCCAAGCGGCGCCCCAATACGTTACATCCCCACAACAACTAATTTTGACCATTTGATCAAGTTATCCTGCAAACCAAAAAATAAACTTGTTCAAATGGTCAATTTATAACGCCTTTATTTCAGCTAGTTATCCCACACCTGACTCAATCCTGAAAAAAACACTATCAAGAACTGGATTCTATCTGGCACAGAAATGGCTTTTGTGTGCTTATGTTTTGTATACAACTTAAACAAAACATAAATACACAATAATCTGCGGCGCCGACCCATTACCGGCCGCCGCGCCTACAACCCTGTGATGCCAACGCTGCATCGACGAGATGGCGAGCCCTTGCGCATGCCCGCTCATCGCAGTCCATGTGCATCAGGAGCCCGCCGGAATGAGTAGCAGCCTCGATCTTGCCCCTGAACAATCCGTCGTCAGCACCCACCCCAATTCCACCCTTGCCGGCGAGCATCCCGAACTGGCCCTGAGCCCACGCCTGCATAACCGCGACCTTGCCCCCACGCGAAGCGAAGGCCGGCGTTGGGGTGGCTATAGCATCTTCGCGTTGTGGACCAACGATGTGCACAACATTGCCAACTATTCATTCGCCATGGGCTTGTTCGCCCTCGGCCTCGGTGGCTGGCAAATTCTGTTGTCGTTGGCCATTGGCGCCGCGCTGGTGTACTTCTTCATGAACTTGTCCGGTTACATGGGGCAAAAAACCGGGGTGCCGTTCCCGGTCATCAGCCGCATCGCCTTCGGTATCCATGGTGCACAGCTTCCGGCGCTGATCCGGGCGATCATCGCCATCGCCTGGTTCGGCATTCAGACTTACCTGGCCTCGGTCGTGCTGCGGGTACTGCTTACCGCCGTATGGCCGCACATGGCCGCCTACGACCACGACAGCATTCTTGGCCTGTCGAGCCTGGGCTGGGTGTGTTTCGTGGCGATCTGGCTGGTGCAGCTGGTGATTCTTGCCTACGGCATGGAAATGGTACGCCGCTACGAAGGCTTCGCTGGCCCGGTGATTTTGCTGACCGTGGCAGCGCTGGCGGTGTTCATGTACGCCCAGGCTGACGCGCGTATCGCCTGGTCGGTGGCCGAGCCCCTGACCGGCTACGAGATGTGGCGCAACATCTTCGCCGGCGGCGCCCTGTGGCTGGCGATCTACGGCACCCTGGTACTGAACTTCTGCGACTTCGCCCGCTCCTCGCCATGCCGCAAGACCATCCGCGTCGGCAATTTCTGGGGGCTGCCGGTGAACATCCTGGTGTTCGCGGTGATCACCGTGGTGCTTTGCGGTGCGCAATTCCAGATCAACGGGCAGGTCATCGACAGCCCCACGCAAATCGTCGCCGCCATTCCCAGCACCCCCTTCCTGGTACTGGGCTGCCTGGCGTTCCTGATCGTCACCGTGGCGGTCAATATCATGGCCAACTTCGTCGCCCCGGCCTTCGTGCTCAGCAACCTGGCGCCGCGCCACCTGAACTTCCGCCGTGCCGGGCTGATCAGCGCCACCGTGGCGGTGCTGATCCTGCCGTGGAACCTGTACAACAGCCCGCTGGTGATCGTGTACTTCCTGTCGGGGCTGGGCGCCCTGCTCGGCCCGCTGTACGGGGTGATCATGTCCGACTACTGGCTGCTGCGCAAAGGCTGCATCAACGTGCCGCAGCTGTACAGCGAAGACCCGGCCGGCGCCTACCACTACAGCAAAGGCATCAACCTGCGCGCCGTGGCCGCGTTCGTGCCGGCCGCACTGCTGGCCATCGTGCTGGCCCTGGTGCCCAACTTCCACAGTGTGGCGCCGTTTTCCTGGCTGATAGGGGCCGGCATCGCCGCCGCACTCTACCTGCTGATCGCGCCGCGCAACCGCCAGTACCACGATGTCAGCGGCGAGTGCATCGCCGTCGACCACAGCAGCCATTAATCAGGGAAGACTGCCCATGCGTATTCTGATCGCCAACGTCAACACCACCGCAGCCATCACCGAGGCCATTGCCGAACAGGCCCGTACGGTAGCCGCGCCCGGCACCGAAATCGTCGGCCTCACCCCCTGGTTCGGCGCCGAATCGGTGGAAGGCAATTTTGAAAGCTACCTGGCAGCCATTGCGGTGATGGACCGGGTACTGGCCTACGAGGGCCCCTATGACGCCGTGATCCAGGCCGGTTATGGCGAACACGGCCGCGAAGGCCTGCAGGAGCTGCTGAATGTGCCGGTGGTAGACATCACCGATGCCGCTGCCAGCACGGCAATGTACCTGGGCCATGCCTATTCGGTGGTAACGACCCTGGACCGGACCGTACCGCTGATCGAAGACCGCCTGAAGCTTTCTGGCCTGTATGACCGCTGCGCCTCGGTGCGGGCCAGCGGGCTGGCGGTACTGGAGCTGGAAGCCGACCCACAGCGTGCTGTGCAGGCGATTGTGGAGCAGGCCGAACGCGCCGTACGCGAAGACAAGGCCGAGGTGATTTGCCTGGGTTGCGGCGGCATGGCCGGGCTGGACGAGCAGATCCGCCAGCGTACCGGGGTGCCGGTGGTGGATGGGGTGAGTGCGGCGGTGACCATTGCCGAGTCGCTGGTGCGCATGGGATTGAGTACCTCCAAGGTGCGCACCTATGCCACGCCGCGGGTGAAGAAGGTGGTGGGTTGGCCGATGCGGTTCGGCCGCTAGTCCTTTAGTTGCCAGTACCGGCCTCTTCGCGGGCACGCCCGCTCCCACAGGGCCCCCACAGCCTTCAGGCTTGTGGTTATCTTGTGGGAGCGGGCGTGCCCGCGAAGAGGCCGGCACAGGCCAACACATCACCCGGGCCAACCGCTGCACTGCCACAGCCAAGGACTAAAACCCTCATGTCGGGCAGCAGCGTGGCCAGGTCCAGCGCACGGTTGAGGCCCTGGCAGCTCAACTGGCCCAAGCCCTCACCCGGTTTCTCGGCATGGCGCAGGAACACCAGCGTCCACGGCTGCTCAATCATCCCGCGTCAGCACTTCCAGCAACTCGATCTCGAAGGTCAGGGCCGAATTCGGCGGAATCGCCCCCACACTGCGCTCGCCATAGCCCAGGTGCGCCGGTACCAGCAGCTTGCGTTTGCCGCCCACGCGCATGCCCATCAGGCCCAGGTCCCAGCCCTTGATCACCCGGCCGGTGCCGATCACGCACTGGAACGGCTTGCCGCGCGACCAGGACGAATCGAACTCACTGCCATCGGCCAGCCAGCCGGTGTACTGGGTAGTCATCAGGGCGCCTTTGACGGCGGCTTTGCCGTCCCCCTCAACCAGTTCGATGATCTGCAGTTCTTGGCTCACGGGCATACTCCAACGCTTGAAAACAAAGCCGCCCTTTTCTCAGGAATGCACCGGTTTGGCAAGCGCGCGTGGTGTTTCGTGCTGGCGCTTCGACCACAGCACACCGCCCAAATGTTTGCCGAGTGGCTGCTGGCGCAGGCCTGAATCAGCTGTTCTGCTCGAAGACTTCCTCGCCGGTCAGTTCCCTGGTCTGGTTGGCGAAGCAGTACCAGGCGGGTTTCTCTTCGACGAAAATCTGCATGTTGAAATCCCAGTCCTGGTCGCCATCGAGCAGGCCGACCGGTATGGCATGGAAGTCGTTGGCCTTGAGCCGGTAGTACAAGTGCGTGCCGCACTGGCCGCAAAAAGCACGCTGTGCCCAGTCGGAGGAGTCATAAACGCTGGGCGCACGCCCCTCGATCAGCGGGGGCTTGCTGCAATCAACCACCAGCAGCGGGCCACCGGTCCACTTGCGGCACATGCTGCAATGGCAGGCGCTGATGTGGGTATTGTCGACGGTGACGGTAAGCCGGGTGGCGCCGCACAGGCAGGTGCCGTGTTTTTCCAGGGCCATGGCTGGCTCCTTGAACAGGGGTTGGGCCATGTAGGAGCGGCCTTGTGTCGCGATGGGCTGCAAAGCAGCCCCCGGATTGACGCATCAACGCGAAAATCGAGGGGCCGCGTTGCGGCCCGATCGCGACACAAGGCCGCTCCTACAGGCAGACGGTGTCAGCCTGTTAAATATAGACAGTTCCGCGCAGGTACAACGCCGCCCGCCCGCTGATGATCACCCGGCCATTACCCGGCACTTCACACAGCAACTGCCCTTTGCGCGCCCCGCCCTGCTCGCACGCCAGCACCTGCTTGCCCAGCCGCTCGGCCCACACTGGCGCGAGCGAGGTATGCGCCGAACCCGTCACCGGGTCTTCGTTCACCCCAACGTTGGGGCCGAACCAGCGGGTGACGAAATCAAAACCACGCCCTGCTGCAGTCACGGCAATGCCGCGCACATCGAAGGCCGACAGTGCAACGAAGTCTGGCTTCAGGGTATCGAGCAGCGATGCGTCATCGATCACCACCACATAGTCGTCACTGCGGTACAGCGCCTGCGCCTGGCTCAGGCCCAGCGCTTGCAGCAGGCCCTGCGGCATGTCTTCGGCGAGTGGCTGTTTGGCCGGGAAGTCCATGGCCAACAGGCCGTCCGCACCGCGGCTGACGCGCAGTTCGCCACTGCGGGTATTGAAACGCAGCACCTGCGCCTGCTCGCCCAGTTGTTCGAACAGCACGTAGGCCGAGGCCAAGGTGGCGTGGCCGCACAGGTCGACTTCCACGGCCGGGGTGAACCAGCGCAGGTCGTAGGTTTCGCCATTGCGCACGAAATAGGCGGTTTCCGACAGGTTGTTCTCTTCGGCAATGCGTTGCAGTACATCGTCCGGCAGCCAGCTTTGCAGGGGAATCACCGCTGCCGGGTTGCCGCCGAACGGCTCAGCGGAAAAGGCATCGACCTGGAAGATCTCGAGTTGCATGCACACGCTCCTTGTTGCCTGGGCGCTGCCAGGCAGATGTCTGAATAGGGTTACGGGCGTACCGGCGTCAGTACCGGCTCACCGGCAAAGAACGCCTGCAGCTTGCGCAGCACCAGGGCCTGGGTGTGTTTGGTAACGGCAGGTGAGCACGGCGTCGATTTGATTGGCGTGGCGCCGAATGGCATCAGCCCGCTGTTGGGGTGATGGGGCACGGATCAGGCGGTAACCGGCCTGCTCCAGCAAAGGCAGGTAATCATCGACGGTTTCCGCTAGTACCAGGACTGTCTTGTGCATGCCACCTCCGTTCGCGAAGGGGCATTATGCGGACTTACGCTACAGTACAGTCAATCGCTATTTGCGGGTTGAACTGTACTGTACGGGTACCCCGGCGGAGCGTGGGTATCGGCAAAAGCGCTATTGCGCGAATGCACGCCCCAACCCACCTGGCACCCCGCTGCTGTCAGTTTCCTGCCAAGGGCCATTCGGGCTCAGCGACCAGCTCCAACCGTTGTCGAAGCGGTAGTAGGTCCGCTGCCGGTAGAACGTGTTGGGTTGTTTATCCAGCACATAGACGCCCAGTTTCGGGTCCCAGTGGCTGGCACCGCCCGGCGGTGGCGCGAAGCTGGCCGAGGTACGCGGCATCGGCTTGGGAATGGCCGCCGGCTTGCCTGGCTGGGTAGAAGGCTGGCCGCCGGGCAATGGCTTGACCACCGGCCCCTGGGGCGGCACCCGCTCTATCGGCGGCTCGGGGTGCTCGTAGGGCTGCTGCGTCGTACACGCAGACAAACCCAGGGCCAGGGTAATCAGGGTCAGGCGGACGGCGCTGTGCATGGCATTGCTCTCTTACGGATCGGGGCTGTCGATGGTCAGGTGTTGGGTAGCCTTAGTCGCGCTGGACAGGGGTGCACCTTGGCCGATCCACTCACCTTGGGTCGGCTGGCCAGCACGCGACACACGTGCCATCAGTTGGACTTCGGCAAAGTCGGACAGTTTCATCTGCGGCATCATCGCGTCCGCATCAGACAGCTCCACCTCGATCGGCAACTGCGCCACCGTCACCCGTTTGGCCGCCAATGGCATCGGTGGGCCATTGCTGGCGCGGGCAAAGATGAACACGGTGTCGTCCGGCTTGACCTTGTCCCGCAACGCCGCCGCCAGTTCCACCCGCACCTTCAGGCGCGCCGCGACCGGCGCGGGTTCGTTCGCCCGCGCCGGCGAGCTGCCCAGGCGCTCGGCAGCGCGGTCGATGCCGCCTTGCAATGCCGCACGCGATGCATCGCCCTCGGGCAGCTGCGCCAGCAAACGCTGCCAGTAATCGATGGCTTGCTGGTAACGCTCGCCTTCGAAAGCGGCAATACCGCGCAGCCCCAGGCTGGTAACTTCGTTGGGGTCGCCCTTCAAGGCTTCGTCGGTGAGGGCCTGCAGCTGTGGGCTCCACTGTTTGTCAGCAGCAAAATACAGGGCTTGCGCCCACTGCCCCAGCAGCTCTGGCTGACGCCCGGCCAGGGCCACGGCACGTTCAAAGGTACGCGCAGCATCTGCCGGGCGCTGCTCGGCCATGTAGGTACGGCCGAGGAAGTACACGGCTTCGGCCGAGTCTGGCTGGGCTTGTACCACACGCTCCAGGCGCGTGGTCATTTCCTCCATCGACTTCGGCGCCTGGGCAAACTCCTGGGTCAGGGCCACCTTGTCGGCTGCGCCGAAATGCAGGTACAACCCCAACGCCAGCACCGGCACCAACACCGCGGCCAGCAGGGGGAGTGCCTTGCCCAGGTGGCCTTGGCGCGGGGCGTCAGCGCCCTCGGTGTCGGCCAGCAGCTCACGGGCGGCTTCGTCGCGTCCCTGGGCCAACTGCGCTGCGTCCAGTACCCCGGCAGCCTGCTGCGCAGCCAGTTCGGCGACCCGCTCCTGATACAGGGCCACGTTCAGGGCGGTACGGTCTTCTTCCTGTTGGCGACGACGGCCACGCAGGATCGGAATCAGCAGGAAGCTGAGGGCAGCGAGCAACAACAGGCCCGCGCTAAGCCAGAATTCAATCATGGGTCGGTTCTTTTTCCAGCAGTTTGGCGAGACGCTCGCGTTCTTCAGCAGACAATGCATCGGTGCCTGGCGTGGCACTGCCACGGCGCCGGCGCACGATCAGCGCCAACACCACGAACCCGCCCGCCAGCAGCAGCCCTGGGCCGAACCACAGCAGCCAGGTGCGGCCACTGAGCGCCGGCTTGTAGCGCACGAAATCGCCATAGCGGTCGACCATGAAGTCCACGATCTGCTGGTTGCTCTTGCCCTCGCCCAGCATGCGGAAGATCTCCCGGCGCAGGTCGGCAGCGATGGGGGCGTTGGAGTCGGCAATGTCCTGGTTCTGGCACTTCGGGCAGCGCAGTTCCTTGGTCAACGCCTGGTAACGCTGGCGCTCTGCCTCGTCGCGGAACTGGTAGGTATCGATGGCCGCCTTGGCCACGCTGGCCAGGCTCATGCCCAGCAGCACCGCTGCCAGCCAACGCCTCATGGTTTGGCCTCGTCGACCAGGCCCTGGTACAGCGGCGCCAGCTGCTCACGCCACACCGTGGCATCGACGATGCCCACATGCTTGTAGCGGATGATGCCCTTGGCATCGATCAGGAATGTTTCCGGCGCGCCGTACACCCCCAGGTCCAGGCCCAGGCTGCCCTGCTCGTCACGGATGTCCAGCTGGTAGGGGTTGTGGAAATCGGCCAGCCATTTGCGCGCTGCGGCGTTGTCGTCCTTGTAGTTGACCCCGTGAATCACCACGCCCTGCTGCGCCAGCTGGTTCAGGTACGGGTGCTCCACCTTGCACGACGGGCACCAGGTGGCCCACACGTTGACCAGTGCCGGGCGGCCGTGCAGGTCAGCCTCGGTCAGGGTACGGTCGCCCTGGGTCGAGGCCAGGGAAAACGCCGGGAACGCTTTGCCGATCATTGCCGAGGGCAGCTCGTCGGGCTTGAGGAACAGGCCCTTGTAGAGAAACACCGCCACCAGCAGGAACACTGCCAGGGGCATTACCATGATCCAACGCTTCATGCAGCTGCTCCAGACACGCCCAGGGCTTCACGCACCCGGGTCTTGACCTTGACGCGGTAGCGCCGGTCGAGGGCCGCCAGCAACCCGCCCAGGCCAGTCAACAGACCGCCCAGCCAGATCCAGCGGACATAAGGCTTGATATGCACGCGCACCGCCCAGGCGCCGTTCTCCAGCGGTTCGCCGAGGGCCACGTACAAGTCGCGGGTGAAGCCGGCATCAATGCCGGCTTCGGTCATCATCGACTGCTGCACGGTGTACAGGCGTTTTTCCGGGTGCAGGGTGGTCACAGCCCGGCCATCGCGGCTGACCACGATCGTGCCTTTGTCGGAGATGAAGTTGGGCCCTTCGAAGTGCTTGGCACCTTCGAACAGGAAGTGGTAGCCACCCAACTCGACGCTCTCACCCGGCGCCATGCGCAGGTCGCGTTCGGCGCTGTTGTTGCTCGACAACACCACGCCCAGCGCGCACACCGCCAGGCCCAGGTGCGCCAGCTGCATGCCCCAGTAACTGCGGCCCAGCCCCGGCAGGCCCTTGACCAGCCCCTTGTGGCGCGTCTTGTCGAGGATGTCACGCAGCCCGCCGAGCACCACCCAGGCAGCCAGGGCGAAGGCAGTCAGCGTCGGCCAGTCGAAGTCATCGACGATCAGGCCGGCCAGCGGTGCAAGGATGGCGCTGCCCACCAGCACCGGGCTCATCATGCTCACCAGCCATTTGCCCGGGGTGTCCTTCCAGCGCACCACCACGCCAATGCTCAACACCACCATCAGCAGCGCCATCAACGGCAGGAACAACGCATTGAAATACGGTGGGCCCACCGACAACTTGGCCCCGGTAAGGGCATCGAGCACCAGGGGGTAAAGGGTGCCGAGCAGGATCATGGATGCCGCCACCACCAGCACCAGGTTATTGGCCAGCAGCAGTGTTTCCCGCGACCACAGGGCAAAGCCCACCTGGCTTTTGACCACCGGCGCGCGCAGGGCGAACAAGGTCAGCGACCCCCCGACCACGAACAGCAGGAAGATCAGAATGAAAATGCCCCGCGACGGGTCTGCGGCAAACGCGTGCACCGAGGTCAGCACGCCGGAACGCACCAGGAAGGTGCCCAGCAGGCTCAGCGAGAACGCGGCAATTGCCAGGAGCACGGTCCAGCTCTTGAACACCCCGCGCTTTTCGGTCACCGCCAGCGAGTGGATCAGCGCAGTGCCCACCAGCCAGGGCATGAACGAGGCGTTTTCCACCGGGTCCCAGAACCACCAGCCACCCCAGCCCAATTCATAGTAGGCCCACCATGAGCCCAAGGTAATGCCCACCCCCAGAAACGCCCAGGCGACGATGGTCCATGGCCGCGACCAGCGCGCCCAGGCGGCATCCAGGCGGCCACCGAGCAAGGCGGCGATGGCGAAGGCAAAGGCCACCGAGAAGCCCACGTAGCCCATGTACAGCATGGGCGGGTGCACGATCAGGCCGAAGTCCTGCAGCAGCGGGTTGAGGTCGCGGCCGTCGGTCGGCACCTGCGGCAGCATGCGCTGGAACGGGTTGGAGGTGATGATCAGAAAGCTCAGGAAACCTACGCTGATCATGCCCATCACTGCCAGCACGCGGGCCAGCATCACCTGCGGCAACTGCCGCGAGAACACCGACACGGCAAAGGTCCAGCCACCGAGAATCAGCGCCCACAACAGCAATGAGCCTTCGTGGGCGCCCCACACGGCGCTGAACTTGTAGTACCACGGCAAGGCGCTGTTGGAGTTGCTGGCCACGTAGGCCACCGAAAAGTTGTCGGTCATGAAGGCGTGGGTCAGGCAGGCGAAGGCGAACGCCAGGAACGCGAACTGCCCCCAGGCCGCAGGCCGTGCCAGGCTCATCCACAGGCTGTCGCCGCGCCAGGCGCCAAGCAGCGGCACGCTGGCCTGCACGGCTGCAAAGCAGATGGCCAGGATCATCGCCAGCTGGCCCAGTTCAGGTATCACCAGTGCGGCGTTCATGGCTTGCTCCCCCCGCCAGCGGCTGCCTGGCCGCTTTCCTTGAGGGCCTTGGTAACCTCGGGCGGCATGTACTTCTCGTCATGCTTGGCCAGCACTTCATCGGCTACCACCACGCCCTGGTCATTGAGCTTGCCCAGGGCGACGATGCCCTGCCCTTCGCGGAACAGGTCGGGCAGGATGCCGCGGTAGGTGATCGGCACCGATTTGTTGAAGTCGGTGACCACGAAGCGTACGTCCAGCGAGTCGGACGAGCGTTGCACCGAGCCTTTCTCGACCATGCCGCCCGCGCGGATACGGGTGTCCAGCGGCGCTTCGCCATTGGCAATTTGAGTGGGGGTATAGAACAGGTTGATGTTCTGCTGCAGTGCGCTCAAGGCAAAGCCGACGGCAACCCCGACGCCGACCAACAGGCCGGCGATGAGCAACAGGCGTTTCTTGCGCTGCGGATTCACTGGTTGTTCTCCCGGCGCAAACGGCGCGCCTCTTCTTGCAGGTAGCGACGGCGAGCCAGCAGCGGCGCGGCGACATTCAGCGCCAGCACCACCAGGCAGATGCCATAGGCCGACCACACGTACAGGCCGTGGTGGCCCATGGCGAGGAATTCGCCCAAGGTGGCAAAGCTCATGGTGCGGCCCTCCGCCCAAGGCTGTTCAAGACTTCGTCCTTGACCCAACTGGCGCGCGCCTCGCGCTTTAGCACTTCCAGGCGCATGCGCAGCAGCAGCACAGCGCCGAAGAAGCAGTAGAAACCCAGCGCCGTGCACAGCAGCGGCAGCCACATTTCTGCCGGCATCGCCGGTTTTTCGGTGAGGGTGAAGGTGGCGCCCTGGTGCAGCGTGTTCCACCACTCCACCGAGTACTTGATGATCGGGATGTTCACCACGCCGACGATCGCCAGCACCGCACAGGCTTTGGCTGCGCTGTCACGATTACTGATCGCCTGGCCCAGCGCAATAATGCCGAAGTACAGGAACAGCAGGATAAGCATGGACGTAAGTCGGGCATCCCACACCCACCAACTGCCCCAGGTCGGCTTGCCCCAGATGGCACCGGTGACCAGCGCCACCGCGGTCATCCAGGCGCCGATCGGGGCGGCACATTGCAGGGCGACATCGGCCAGCTTCATCTTCCACACCAGCCCCACCACCCCGGCCACGGCCAGCAGCACATAGCAGGACTGCGCCAGCATCGCCGCCGGCACGTGGATATAGATGATGCGGAAGCTGTTGCCTTGCTGGTAGTCCTGGGGGGCGAAGGCCAGGCCCCAGGTGATGCCGACCAGCAGCAGAAGCACGGCGGCAGTGGCCAGCCATGGCAGCATGCGGCCGCTGATGGCATAGAACCATTTCGGGGAGCCCAGCTTGTGGAACCACGTCCAGCTTATTTTCATCAGGGTACATCCAGGGTATTTGCCGGGCTTGAGAGCCCGGGACTCGTTATTCGCCGACGCTGATCTTCAGCCCGGCCGCTATCGCAAAGGGTGCCAGGGTCACGGCCAGGGCGGTGAGGCTGGCGAGCCAGAGCAAATGGCCGGTTGCCGGCATATTCTGCAACGCCGCTTGCAACGCACCACTGCCCAGGATCAATACAGGGATATACAACGGCAAAATCAGCAACGCCAGTAACAAACCACCGCGCTTGAGGCCAACGGTCAGCGCCGCGCCTACCGCACCCAGCAAGCTCAGCACTGGCGTACCCAGCAGCAGTGAAGCAAGCAGCACCGGCAGGCAGTGGCCGGGCAAGCCGAGCATCAAGGCCAGCAGCGGCGCCAACAATACCAGCGCCAGCCCGGAAAAGATCCAGTGCGCCAGCACCTTGGCCAGCACCAGCAGCGCCAGCGGGTGCGGCGACAGCACCCACTGCTCCAGCGAGCCGTCCTCGAAATCACTGCGGAACAGGCCGTCCAGGGACAGCAGCACCGCCAGCAACGCGGCCACCCACACCAGGCCCGGCGACAAGGTTTGCAACAATTGGCTCTCGGGGCCAACCGCCAGCGGGAACAGGGCCACGACGATGGCGAAGAACACCAGCGGGTTGGCCAATTCGGCCGGGCGCCGGAACAACAGGCGCGCTTCACGGCGCAGCAACAGGATGAATACGCTCATGCCGCCCATTGCCCCAGGTTCAGTTCACGGTAACCGCCTGGCTTGCGCGTCAGCGTATGGTGGGTGGTCAGCACGACGGTGCCGCCTTGCTCGCAGTGCGCCGCCAGGTGTGCTTCCAGTTGCGCCACGCCTTGCTTGTCGAGGGCGGTGAACGGCTCATCGAGAATCCACAGCGGCGGCCCGGCCAGGTGCAAGCGGGCCAGGGCCACGCGGCGCTGCTGGCCGGCCGACAGGGTGTGGCAAGGCACGTCTTCGAACCCGCGCAGGCCCACCGCCGCCAGCGCCGCCCAGATAGCCTCGCGGCTGGCCGGTTGATGCAGGGCGCACAGCCAGGTGAGGTTTTCCTCGGCGGTCAGCAGGTCCTTGATGCCGGCGGCATGGCCAATCCAAAGCAGGAGGCTGGCCATGGCATGACGCTGCTCAGCCAACGGCTTGCCCCCCAGCAGGATCTGCCCGGCGGTTGGCTGCATCAGCCCGGCCAACAGGCGCAGCAGGCTGGTCTTGCCACTGCCGTTGGGCCCACTGATCTGCAGCATGTCGCCCGCGCCCAGCTCGAAATCGAGTTGCTCGAACAGCAGGCGCCAGTCGCGCTCGCAGGCCAGGCCTGCGGCTTGGAGGTGGAAGGTCACGGTTTCGCCTTATGTGTAGAGGGCCTCAGGTCGGTGTTGCCTGGTTGGCAGGCGAGCCAACCTGAAGCCCGTGTCTCAAGTCGCCCAGTGCGCTGCCGTTATACTGGCAACCACGGGCGGTCGGCATTATTGCACGCGCCGCTGCGCTGCCAAGAGGCCGGGTCCGACAGGTTGTATACAATCATGACTGAAATCAATAGTCTCGGCGCACAAACTGCGCTTGGCAACCAAGCCACCAAGGCGGCCATGACCGGCGAGATCCTGCGCCTGGTCCAGCCCCAGCCCGGTTTGCTGGCGCCCGGCGAAACCGCGCAAGCCCAAGTGCTGGCGTTGCGCCAGAGCGGCCAGGAGTTCCAGCTGCTCCTGCGGCTGGTCCAGGCCAACGGCGCACAGACCCAGCTGCAGGCCAGCGCCGGCCAACCCTTGGCCCCAGGTAGCCAGGTTACCGTCAGCCAGACCGAAGGCAATCGCCTGGCCATTTTATTGCAGCAGGCCACTGCCAGCCAGGTCGCCACCCTGACCCGCCTGGATACCCGCGAGGTACCTGTCGGCACGCTCCTGCAAGGCAAGGTCCTGACCAACCAGGCATTGGCCCAGGCGCCTGGGCAGGCGCCGGTCTATCGGGCACTGATCAGTTTGCTCAACAGCGCCCAGGCCGGCGCCACCCTGAGCGTCGACAGCCCGCGCCCGCTGGCCGTTGGCAGCCTGCTCAGCGCGCTGGTGCAAGGTGATCAGTCACTGCGCTTCGTGCCACTGAGTGGCAGGCAGGACCAACTGAGCATTGCTCAGCAGCTAATGACCCAACAGAACCGCCAGGCCTCGCTGCCCGGCCTGCTCGACGCGCTGCAGCAGCTCACCCGTAGCGCCGATGCCCCTGGCGACCTGCGCGCCAGCGCCGAACGCCTGCTGGCCGGCCTGCCGGACGTACGGCAACTGGCGGACGCCAAAGGCGTGGCACAAGCCCTGAGCAACAGCGGCGCCTTCCTTGAAGCAAAATTGCTGGGAGGCTACCCAGCCGCTGTCGCCACCGACCTCAAGGCCCACCTGCTGCGGCTGGTGGCGCAGGCACCGAACCTGCCGCCCGGCACGCCAAGCCTGGCTCCGGACAGCCTGGCCGTGACCATGCCCGCCGTGGCACGCGGAGCCCTGGGCCTGCTCGAACGGGTCAGCCCCAAGCCACAGCCCGGGGCATTCCCGCTGCCGTCGCGGTTGCTGAATGCGCTGGAAGACGAAGGCGATCTGCAACAGCTGCTGCGCCTGGCCGCAGCGGCCATTTCCCGCCTGCAGAGCCACGCCATGAGCAGCCTGCAACAAAGCGGCACACTGGAAAACGGCAACCTGCAGACCACGTGGCAAACCGAAGTGCCGATTCGCCACGGCCAGGAGTTCATTCCCTTGCAGGTCAAACTGCAGCGCGAAGAAACGCCACGCCAGCAGGCCGATCGTGAACAGGAAGCAGCAGACTCGCTGCGAGCCCTTTGGCGTATCGACCTGGCTTTCGACCTGCCCCCGCTGGGCCCCATGCAGGTCCAGGCCCAGTTGAATCAAGGGCAGCTGTCGGGCCAGCTGTGGGCCGAGCGCGAGCCGACGGCGCGCCTGATCGACAGCCAGCTGGGCAGCCTGCGCGAACGCTTGCTTGCCCGCGGCCTGGAGGTCGGCGACCTGGAATGCCGCGCGGGCATCCCACCGCAAGGGCCCCGTACCCGAGTAGAACAACGCTGGGTGGACGAAAACGCATGAACGACCGACAACCCCGCCAGGCCATTGCCTTGAGCTACGATGGCCAGCAGGCGCCGAGCCTGACGGCCAAAGGTGACGACAGCGTAGCCGAGGCCATACTGGCCCTGGCCCGCGAGCACGAGGTTCCGATCTATGAAAACGCCGAGCTCGTACGCTTGCTGGCGCGCCTGGAATTGGGCGAACAGATCCCCGAGGCGCTGTACCTGACCATCGCCGAAATCATCGCCTTTGCCTGGCAACTGCGTGGCAAGGTGCCCGTGGGCTTCGACGACGAACCGCCGGGCGAGCGCGACATTACCCCTGCGCCTTCGCCGATGAACGTGCTGCCAGGGGATGACAGCATTAATTAGCACTTGACCGGTGTGCCCGCTGGCTACCCTGCAACGCCCGATAGCCACGGACACCCAACGATGAACTTCCCACAACCCATGAAGCAGCGCCTGTTGCACAGTGCGCTGGCCCAGATGCCGCGCCCGGACACATTGGCCGACAAGCTTTTGCGCGATTGGCTAGCGCAACGCGGTGTGCTCCTGCCCCCCGCGGATATCGACGTCGTCACGTTCCACTACCAGGACGCAGAGCGCGAAGAAGGCCAGCCCTGGCTCCCCCCCCAGGCCAAGGTGATTCAACGCGTCAGCCTGACCGACGCCCTGCTGGCCAACTGGCAAGGAGAACCCTGTACAGGCAGTGGCGGATTCCACTTTGGCGATTGGGCGGGTATGGCGCCGCTGCATGCGGTGACATTTGTCGACCGTATGCGGCCACCCCCCCTGCTTTCCAACGCGATGTCCTACCTGATCTTCAACGGCCTGTATCGGCGTACCCCGAAAAAGGAGCTCAGCCCGGCGACACTGCTGCCCATCCGCGCCGAAGTCTTCCAGGACTATGTATGGGGTTTACACCTGCACGAACGGCTGAAGGCGCAACTGGACAGCTATTGGCAGCAAAGCCGGACAGACTACGCACGCGCACTGGAAATTGCCTTCATCAGCGCCTGCAACAACCAAGTCAGTGAGGGTAGCCTGAGTGTCCCTGCCTGGCGCCTGGCCTGGCAGGCCGCTGGCCTCTTGCCCCTGGACACGCGGGCGATAACCACCCGCCTGCTGAATGTGTACGGTTATCACAGTACATCGGTCATCTACATAAAGGCCGACGACAGCAGCACCGTCGTCCTTTATTTGCCGGGCAACGCGTCGCCCCTGCACGAGTTCCCGGACCTGTCTGCGCTCAAGCACTGGTTTGCCGAGCAATGCAAAGACCCAACCCGCCGCGAGTGGCTGCAGCAATGCTTCTCGCCCGCGGACTGGGCGGACGGGCTGGAATTCAGCGGCCTCGTCACGGCCTTGAAAGGGCTGGGCTGCTATCCCGCGGCGCATCGCCTGCCCGACGATCAACCTGGCTTCGCCACCAGTGGCATATGGGACCCTGAAGAGACGATCGAATTCGGATCGCCCACCCACAGCTTGCCTATCGAAGGTAACCTGTTCGACCACTTGGCCGATCGCCAGAAACAGCGCAGCTACGATGACCTGGATTACCGCGTCATCACCAACCGCCAGGTCAACAAGACGCACTGGGGCAGCTACCTGAACGTTGCCCAGTGCCTGCTGGCGCCTTTATGCGTGGTGGTACCCGAGCTTCTGCCGGTGATGGTGGTGGGCGGCGTGGCACAATTCAGCCTGGGCATGGACCAGGTGATCAACGGCCACTCGCTGGACGAAAAGGTCGAGGGGGTCGAAAACCAGGTCTTCGGCCTGTTCAATGCCTTGCCCTTGCCCATCGGCATCGCCCGCGCCAGCCAGGCGTTCCACTACCGTTTGCCAGGTTTGCTACGGCCGACCCAGTTGGCGGATGTGCTGGGCGAAGCGGCCAATGTAAGCGTGCCAACGGATGCGTTGCAGCTGGTACCGGCACAAGCGGCGTTCCGTGACACGGTGCGGATAACGACAGGCTCGCAAAGGGTAGTGGTGACCCGCGTGGGGGATAATCTGGGCCACTACTTCGAGGGTACATTCCAGGCGCCCCAGGGCATCAAGACGCAACCCGTGGTGTACGACCTGCACACCGACAGTTTCATCAAGCTCTCTGAACACAGGCAGCCCACGCCTGAGCGCTGGGTAATCGACAGCGGCGGGGCAGCAGCTCTGGTGCGGATTGCCGACGCCCAGCGGGTCGTCACCGACGCACAGCGCATGGGCACCCTACGGCAGCTAGGTATCCAGCTGGATCTCCCCATGGACTACACGCACTTCGACACCCTGGAGCGCACGCCAATTCCGCGCATCGTTTCCAGTCTATGGGTGGGTGACAAGGCCATTTCCCCGGTTTTCCTGGAGGCGCTGGTGCACAATGCCGAAGCCCTGGAAGACAGTGGATACCACTACCAACTGTTCCTTTCGCGGCAGAGCCCGAGGGCCTATAGCGCCAACCTCACGCTGCTCAGGAGCAGGACACTCCACATGAGCGTCCTGCCGCTCGAGGATCAACCGTTCTACCAGGCGTTCGCCAGCTCGCCCTATTTCGCCCAGTACCAGGCGGCGCTGGGGATCACCAACCCAGGCATCACCAATTTCAGCTCGGCCAGCGACATCCTGCGCTACCGCATGCTCAAGCAGATCGGTGGGTTCTATCTGGATGCCGATGACCGGCTGCTCAACGCCGCTTCGGGGCCAGGCAACCCACCGCTGGCCAGCCAGACCTTGCGCACGACCGCCGATGGCTTGCTTCTGTACCCCCCGGTCAGCAATGACCAACTGGGTTTCTACATTCAGTACAACAGCAGCATGATCGGCAGCCACCCGGGCAATCCCACCCTGGACGCCATTTCCGAGGCGATCCTGCAACGCTTCCAGCAAGACCCGACGTTCTACACCGAACGGCCCGACCGGGTCTTCAACCCTGTGGCCTTCAATGCTTACGCCCGCCGCCTCAGCCGCTTGAGCGGGCCGGGGGTACTCAATGACGTGATCGACGCGCGCCTGCCCTGGCTACGGCAGCTGCGCGAAATGTGCAGGCTGCTGGTTTCCCCCATCTACGACATTCACGGCGCCCTGGACACCAGCCAGTTGACCCGACTGATCCGTGAGCATGTGCCGCTCGACCGTTTCTTCGAGGCCGGCCGGGCACATAGCTGGGAACAGAACTGAAGGGTGACAGCGGGCGTATGTAGTTATCTACCACTGGCGTGCAGCGTGATCCAGCAACCTTGCAGCACCCACTCACGCAAGGTAACCACGATGCGCACTACCGGGATCAACGCCACTGGCGTGCACTATGTCCGCGATCATCTGAACCATGTCCCTCGGCCCGATCGGCAGGCCAGTCAGGCCGTCAGGCAATGGTTCGCCGAGCAGGGCCACGACCTCGACCCCGACCGGGTCGATGTGGTGACCCTGCACTACCGTTCCGACCACAAAGGCGGCAGCCTGGCAGAGGTCAGGCAATGCGTCAGCCTGACCCAGGCCGTGCTCAGCAACTGGCAGGGCGAAAGCAATAACGACCTGTTCGGCGCCTTGTTCCGTGCGCCCTGGGCTGGCACCTTGCCAGAAAGCCCGGTGCAGATCGTCAACGCCCTGCCCGCCCGGGGTTTCAACCACTATGGCGCCGAGTTTTCGGTGTTCAACGGGCTGTTCCACCGCACCGAACCAGCGCGCTACGACGCCACCACCCATGTGCCGATAGCCGCCGAAAGCTTCCAGCAGTTCATCGAGAACCTGGACTTCCAGGCACCCTTCAAGAATACCCTGCACACCTACTGGCGCGACCATATGGGCGCCCACCGCCTGGCGTGCAAGCTCAATTTCATTGCCGCCTGCAACAAGCAGGTCAGCGAAGGCAGCCTCAGCGAAGCCGCACGTAAACTGCTGTGGCAAGCCGCCGATTTGATGCCGCGGGTCGACAAGCTGCGCATGAGCACCCTGAGCATCTATGGCTACGCCGCCACCGACCTGCTGTACCTGTGCAACCCAGGCACGGACCTGACAGTGCTCTACATACCTGGCAACAGTTCACCCTTGCTGGAGTTCGCCAGTGAAAACGCGCTGAAAGACTGGATTGGCGAGCAATGCAAAGACCCGCTCAAGCGTGAAGCCCTGAAACAGCATTTCCGCCTGGCCGACAGGCCGCAGGGCGTGGATTTCAGCGGGTTGGATACCGCACTCGATGGACTGGCCGAATATCCCCGGCGCCACGCCTTGCCACCGGAGCACGGCATGTTCAACAACGACGGTATCTGGCCGCCGCGCACCTATGTCAACTACCGGCCGAGCCGCTACAACCCGAGGATCACCGGCGACTTGTTCCAGGCGCTGGCCGAGCGCCAACGCCAACGCAGCTTCGATGACGCCGACTTCATCATCACCAGCGACAGCCAGGTCAGCAAAGCCAAGTGGCGGGGCTACCTGCTCACCACCCTCAACTTGCTGGCACCGCTGTGCCTGGTGGTGCCCGGGCTGGCGCCGGTGTTGGCGCTCGGCGGCATTGCGCAGTTGGGCCTTGGCCTGGATGAGGCGATCAATGGCAAGACCCTGCAGGCACGGCAGGACGGTGTCGCCAACATCACCTGGGGGCTGTTCAATGCTGTGCCATTGCTGTTGACTGGGGCGGCCAAAGCCTCGGCACTGTTCGCGTTCAAAAGCGATGGCTTCGTGCCGCCGATTCGGCTCAACGACCAGATCGGTTACCCAATGAGCCCGGTGCGCCCCCCCGTATTGCTAGCCCCGGCGCCCGAAGGTGCGCCCTACTTCCATATCTGCGAACCGATCCCGCCGCTGCCGCAGGCCGACCCGCTCACCGCCGACGCCGTGATCCGCAGGCCGAGGTACAACGGCATGCCGGACACCCTGGAATCGGTGATCGACGACTACATCAAGGAGGTGGTGTATGACCTTGAACGGGATGCCTTCATCCTGGACGAGGACATCAACGACGTTGAGCCCGTTGGCTACGTGGCAAGCCCTGATGCTCGCGGCCTGGTACCCGAGCCCCGCGAGCGCGTAGTCACCGATGCGATGCGCACCGCCACTCTGCGCGCGCTGGGTATCGACCTGGTGCTGCCGGGTGAAATCCCACACGCCCCCGCCAACAGCTTGCCCATCCCCAAGCGGATTTCCTGCCTCTGGGTAGGTGACAAGACCTTGCGCCCGGCCCTGCTGAGCAACCTTGCCCACAATGTCGCGGCGCTGGAAAACAGTGATTACAGCCTGCGCCTGTTCCTGTCCACGGCCACCCCTGGCGCTTACGAAGAAAACCTGCGCCTGCTGGCCGAACAGGCGCCGGGGCTGCAGGTGCTACCCCTGGAAGAGCAAGCGTTCTTCAGGGCATTCCAGCAGACCAAGTACTATGCCCAGTACGACGCGGCCCTGGACGGCAATGGTGGCGTGGCCACCAACTATGCGTCGGCAAGCGATGTGCTGCGCTACCCGCTGCTGCACCATGAAGGGGGGCTGTACATGGACGTCGACGACACGCTAAGGGTGCCAGGCAAGGCCGGGCAACCCCAGGTGGGGGAACCGCCGGCAAGGCCCACCGAAGCGATTCAAGACGTAGCGCTGTGCATCCCGGCAGATGGCTTGCTGCTGGCGCCGCCGATGGCCAACGAGAAACTGAGCATGAACTGCCTGTACAACACCAGCCAGATCGGTAGCCACCCTGGCAACCCGACCCTGGAGGCGATCAGCGAGGAAATGCACGCACGCTTCCGCCTGCATTCGGACTTCTATGACCACAGGCCCAGCCTGGCCGAAGACCCCTCGAACTTCTACCGTTATGCCAGCCGCCTGAGCTACCTGACCGGCCCCCGCCTGCTCAGCGACGTGATCGACCAGCAATTGCCCAACCTCGCAACCTTGCGCCAGATGGTCAACCTGTACAACATCCCGCGCATCAATACCGCCACCTTCATCAACACCAGCGCGTTGAGGGAGGCCGTGCACCAGCAATTGCCGCTCAACCGCATCGCCACGGTCGGTGGCAATCACTCCTGGGTCCAGACCTGAGCCTGGGCGCAGGCCTGAGCGGGCCTTGAAGCGGCCCGCCAGGCTCAGTCGCTACGGTGCAGCTTGCTCATCAGCTCTGCCTCGGCCTGGGTCAGGCCGCAGCTCTCGGTCAGCTCGGCGATGCTGGCGCCCATGCCGACCAGCTTGGCTGCCTGGGAGAACGTCACGTTATGAGGGTCGCGTTGCTCCAGTTGCTGGATCCGGTCCGGCAAGGGGGCAACCGCCACGTTCAGCTCGTGCAGCGCGTCCCCCATGCGCACCGTGACGTTCTGGTAGTCATCCAGGCGTTTGGCGAGGTCCTTGATGCGCTGGTCGCGCAAGGCATCGCCCACGGCCTGCTGCGCGGCCACTTCGCGCTGGCGTTTGCTGTAGTTGAGGAAGAACCAGAGGCTCAAGGCCCACAGCAACGCCAGAAAGATTACCGCAACCTCGAAGATCAACTCAGATGTTCTCCAGCTCGGACCACTCTTCCTCAGTCATCATCTTGTCCAGTTCGACCAGGATCAGCAGCTCGCCGTTCTTGTTGCACACGCCCTGGATGAACTTGGCCGACTCCTCGTTACCCACGTTCGGCGCGGTTTCGATTTCCGACTGGCGCAGGTAGACCACCTCGGCCACGCTGTCGACCAAGATACCGACCACTTGCTTGTCGGCCTCGATGATGACGATACGGGTGTTGTCGGTGACTTCGGTCGGCATCAGGCCAAAGCGCTGGCGGGTATCGATCACCGTTACCACGTTGCCTCGCAGGTTGATGATGCCCAGCACATAGCTGGGCGCACCCGGTACCGGCGCGATCTCGGTGTAACGCAGCACTTCCTGCACCTGCATCACGTTGATGCCGTAGGACTCGTTGTCCAGCCGGAAGGTTACCCACTGCAGGATTGGATCTTCAGAACCTTGTGCAGACGACTTTTTCATTCCCCTAGCCCTCTAAATCCGCTTTCTGGCGGTTGTGTTCGGTGTCATTTGTTTGTCGTGCAGCTGCTTGACCGCGCCGCTGGCGATCAGCTCGGCCAGCGCGGCAACGTCGAGCAATGCACACATGTGTTCAATAACCGTGCCGGCCAACCACGGGCGCTGGCCACGCTGGCTGCGCCACTTGATTTCCGACGGGTCCAGGCGCAACGAACGGCTGACCTGGTGCACGGCCAGCCCCCATTCGTAGCCCTGCACCGAAATCACGTACTGCAGGCCCTGGCGGAAATCGTCGCGGTAGCGGTCGGGCATCACCCAGCGCGCCGTATCCAGGACCTTGAGGTTGCCCGCCTGGCAGGTGAGGATGCCAAGGAACCATTCGGGCTGACCGAACAGCGGGGTCAGTTCCTGGCCGGCCAGGGTGTAGATCGAGCCCAGGCACACCAGCGGTACCGCCAGGGTCAGGCCGGCGACATCGAACAACAGGCACTCGAAGGGTTCGGCGGCCCAGGCCGGGCGGCCGTCGACAGTGGCCGGTGGCACGGGCGGCGCTGGCAGGTGCACGTCGACCAGTGGCAGCGCCGGTTCCAGCGCAGGCGCTTCGACCAGCACTGGAATGGCCGCCTCGGCCACCACCTCCTGCTCCACCACCGTCACCACCGGCGGGTCTACCGGCATCACGCTGGGCAACACCGCCAGGCGGGGTTCGGCGAAAGGCCGAGGCGCAGGGCGGGCAACGGCCACGAGCGGTTCGGCAGGTTGCGGCTGGCGGGCATCGCGGGCCTGCTCCTCGCGCACGGCTTCAGCGAACTCATCGGCTGCAGCGGGCTCCACGGGTGCCTGCAACAGCGCTTCGTCTTCGGTGGCCTCCTGCAGCAGGCCATCCAGATACGATTGCAAGGCCATCTGTGGCCGGGTGCCGGTGTACCGGGTCTGGGTCATCAGGCCACCTGCGCTGCGGGTTTGTAGGTCAACAGGTGCTTGAGCAGTGCCCGGTAGGCGACCAGCCCACGGCTCTTGGCGTCGAACTGCGAGGGCGTCACGCCCTTGCGGCTGGCGTCGCGCAGGCGCGTATCGACCGGGATGTAGCCCTGCCATACATGCTGGCCGTAGGTGTCACGCAGCAGCTTGAGGGTGCCCAGCGAGGCCTGGGTGCGGCGGTCGAACAGCGTCGGCACGATCTGGTACGGCAGCGCCTGCTTGCGTGACCGGTTGACCATGGCCAGGGTCGCGACCATGCGCTCAAGCCCCTTCACCGCAAGAAACTCGGTTTGCACCGGGACCACCAACTGCTGGCTGGCGGCCAGGGCATTGACCATCAGCACGCCGAGCAAGGGTGGGCTGTCGATCAAGGCAAAGTCGAAATCCTGCCACAACTGCGCCAGACTCTTGGCGATCACCAGGCCCAGGCCATTCTGCCCCGGCGACTGGCGCTCCAGCACGGCCAGCGCGGTGCTCGACGGCAACAGCGAAATCCGCTCGTCGCTGGTGGGCAGCAGCAGTTGCCCCGGCAAGCCCTCAGGCACGCTGCCTTTGTGCAGGAACAGGTCGTAGCAACTGTGCTCGAGGGCATCAGGGTTGTGGCCGAAGTAACTGGTCATCGAACCGTGCGGGTCCAGGTCGACGACGACCACGCGCTTGCCGGCCTCGGCCAGCAGGCCGGCCAAAGCGATGGTCGTGGTGGTCTTGCCGACGCCACCTTTTTGATTGGCTACTGCCCAGACTCTCATCAAGCAAACTCTATGTATTGATTTGAAAGCGCGTGCGATCGATGTGGCAGCGGGCGAGCCCGCGAACACCGGCGAAGCCGGTGCCAATCACCGCGTCGCCTGCTTCGCGGGCTCGCCCGCTCCCACAGGGGACGGCGTCACAGTCAAAATTGTGCTTGTAGCAGTGCCAGAGAATTGACGAATCACTGCCCCGCCACCGTTGCTGGCGTAGCCGGTGCACTTTGTGTGCCAGCCCGGCGAAGGGCAGCATCCGGTGTTGCATTGGCGCTGCCCGAGCCCGTCAGGCTGCGGCGCACTTCCAGGTTACGGGAAATCACCAACACCACCCGCCGGTTGCGCGCGCGGCCATCGGCGGTGTCATTGCTGGCCACCGGCTGGTACTCGCCATAGCCGACCGAGGCCATGCGGGCCGGGTTCACCCCCTCCATGGCCAGCAGGCGCACAATGCTCGCCGCCCGCGCCGACGACAGCTCCCAGTTGGTCGGGTACTGCGCGGTGCGGATCGGCAGGTTGTCGGTGAAACCCTCGACATGCACCGGGTTGGCGAACGGCTTGAGAATATCGGCCACCTTCTCGATGATGGCGAACGCCTTGTCGCTGGGCATGGCATCGCCACTGCCGAACAACAGCGATGAATTGAGCTCGATCTCGATCCACAGTTCGTTGCCGCGCACGGTCATCTGGTTGCTTTTGATCAGGTCGCCAAAGGCATCGCGCACGTCATCGCTGATGGTCTTCAGCGGGTCGGTATTGGTTGCCGCAAGGCCCGCTTCGGTCTGCTCGCTGTCGTTGACCAGCGGCTCGGCCGGGCGCACGGTCAATGGCTTTTCCTCGCCCACGGGGATGGGCTTCATGCTGCGCTCAGGGTCGTTGAACACCCCGAGCAGCGCCTGGGAAATGACCTTGTACTTGCCCTCGTTGATCGACGAAATCGAGTACATCACCACAAAAAATGCGAACAGCAAGGTAATGAAGTCGGCGTATGACACCAGCCAGCGTTCGTGGTTTTCGTGTTCCTCGGTATGACGGCGGCGGCGCATGGGTTACTCCATGAAGCCTTGCAGCTTCAGCTCGATGGAGCGCGGGTTTTCACCCTCGGCAATCGACAACAGGCCTTCGAGCAGCATTTCGCGGTAGCGCGACTGGCGCATGACCACGGCCTTGAGCTTGTTGGCGATCGGCAGCAGGACCAGGTTGGCGCTGGCCACACCGTAGATGGTGGCGACGAAGGCCACGGCGATGCCATTGCCCAGTTGCGACGGGTCGGCCAGGTTGCCCATCACGTGGATCAGGCCCATGACCGCACCGATGATGCCGATGGTAGGGGCGTAACCGCCCATGCTCTCGAACACCTTGGCCGCCTGGATATCGCGGCTTTCCTGGGTCAGGAAATCGACTTCGAGGATGCTGCGAATGGCTTCTGGCTCGGCGCCATCGACCAGCAGCTGCAAGCCTTTGCGCGCATACGGGTCGGGCTCGCTGTCGGCCACCCCTTCCAGGCCCAGCAAGCCTTCCTTTCGCGCGGTCAGGCTCCAGTTCACCACCCGGTCGATGCCACCCGCCAGGTCGACCCTGGGCGGGAACAGGATCCAGCGCAGAATCTGCAGGGCCCGCTTGAACGAGGCCAGCGGTGACTGCAGCAGTGCTGCCGCCAAGGTGCCGCCCAGCACGATCAGTGCCGCCGGCCCGTTGACCAGGGCACCGACATGGCCACCCTCGAGGAAGTTGCCACCGACAATGGCAACGAAGGCGAGGATCAGGCCGATCAGGCTCAGCACGTCCATCAGACGCAGGCCTCTACCAGGTGCTTGCCGATCTCGTCCAGGCTATACACCGCGTCGGCCAGGTTGGCCTTGACGATGGCCATGGGCATGCCATAGATCACACAGCTGGCTTCATCCTGGGCCCACACCGTACTGCCGCCCTGCTTGAGCAGGCGCGCACCTTCACGGCCATCGGCACCCATGCCGGTCAGCACCACCGACAGCACCTTGTCGCCATATGACTTGGCCGCCGAGCCAAAGGTGATGTCCACGCACGGCTTGTAGTTCAGGCGCTCGTCGCCCGGCAGGATCTTCACCGTGCCACGGCCATCGACCATCATCTGCTTGCCACCCGGGGCCAGCAGGGCCAGGCCCGGGCGCAGCATGTCACCGTCCTCGGCTTCCTTGACGCTGATGCGGCACAGTTTGTCCAGGCGTTCGGCAAACGCCTTGGTGAACGCAGCCGGCATGTGCTGGATCAGCACGATCGGTGCAGGGAAGTTGGCCGGCAGTTGGGTCAACACCCGCTGCAGGGCTACCGGGCCGCCGGTGGAGGTACCGATGGCCACCAGTTTGTACGGCTTGCGTTTAGGCGCCGCAGCCGCAGCGGGCGCGGCTGCCGGGGCGCGGGCCGGCAGCGCACTGCGCGCCGCTGCCGGGCTGCCCACGCCCGCTGCCGGCACGTGGCTGCTGGCAGGTGCCGGCGTTGCGGCCGGCGCAGGGCTGGCGTAACTGCCAAACCGGCGGTTGCTGCGCGCCAGCGTATGCACTTTCTCGCACAGCAGTTGCTTGACCTTGTCGGGGTTGCGCGAAATGTCCTCGAAGTTCTTCGGCAGGTAGTCCACCGCCCCCGCGTCCAGCGCATCGAGGGTGACCCGGGCGCCCTCATGGGTCAGCGAGGAAAACATCAACACCGGCGTCGGGCAGCGCTGCATGATGTGCCGCACCGCAGTGATGCCATCCATCATGGGCATTTCATAGTCCATGGTGATGACATCGGGCTTGAGCGCCAGCGCCTGGTCAATCGCTTCCTTGCCGTTGGTCGCGGTACCTACTACCTGGATCGTCGGATCCGCCGAGAGGATCTCCGAGACGCGGCGGCGGAAGAAACCGGAATCATCCACCACCAGGACCTTGACTGCCATAAACACTCCATTAGGCGGCGCGACCTGCCAAGGTGCGCCACCGAAATCAAATACGCCGCGCGGCGTAACGCTTGAGCATGCTCGGGACGTCGAGAATCAACGCAATACGACCGTCACCGGTAATGGTGGCCCCGGACATGCCCGGGGTACCTTGCAGCATCTTGCCCAGCGGCTTGATTACCACTTCTTCCTGGCCCACCAGTTGATCGACGACAAAGCCGATGCGCTGGGTGCCGACCGACAGGATCACCACGTGGCCCTCGTGCTGCTCTTCGTGCACCTGGCCTTGCACCAGCCAGCGCTTGAGGTAGAACAACGGCAGTGCCTTGTCGCGCACGATCACGACTTCCTGGCCATCGACCACATTGGTACGCGACAGGTCGAGGTGGAAGATCTCGTTGACGTTGACCAGCGGGAAGGCGAATGCCTGGTTGCCCAGCATCACCATCAGGGTGGGCATGATCGCCAGGGTCAGCGGCACCTTGATGACGATCTTCGAGCCCTGGCCCTTGGCCGAGAAGATGTTGATCGAACCGTTGAGCTGGGAGATCTTGGTCTTCACCACGTCCATGCCCACGCCACGCCCGGACACGTCGGAAATCTCGGTCTTGGTCGAGAACCCCGGGGCGAAGATCAGGTTGTAGCAGTCCGACTCGCTCAGACGCTCGGCGGCGTCCTTGTCCATCAGGCCCTTCTCCACCGCCTTGGCCCGCAGGATGTTCGGGTCCATGCCCTTGCCGTCGTCGGAAATCGACAACAGGATGTGGTCGCCTTCCTGCTCCGCCGAAAGCACCACGCGGCCCGTGCGCGGCTTGCCTGCGGCATCGCGCTCATCGGGCATCTCGATACCATGGTCGACGGCGTTGCGCACCAAGTGCACCAACGGGTCGGCCAGGGCCTCGACCAGGTTCTTGTCGAGGTCGGTTTCTTCACCGACCAGCTCAAGGTTGATCTCTTTCTTCAACTGGCGCGCCAGGTCGCGAACCAGGCGCGGGAAGCGGCCGAAGACTTTCTTGATCGGCTGCATGCGGGTTTTCATCACCGCGGTCTGCAGGTCGGCGGTGACCACGTCGAGGTTGGACACGGCCTTGGACATGGCCTCGTCGCCGCTGTTCAGGCCCAGGCGCACCAGGCGGTTACGCACCAGCACCAGCTCGCCGACCATGTTCATGATCTCGTCCAGGCGCGCCGTGTCGACGCGTACGGTGGTTTCCGCTTCGCTGACCGCATGCTTGTCGGCGACCGGGGCCGGCGTGCGCGCAGCTGCAGCAGGTTTGCTCGCAGCCGCGGGCGCTGGCGCAGGTGCAGGAGCCGCAGCTGGCTTGGCGGCCGCCGGGCTTTGCGGCTTGGCCGCTGCCGGCGCCTTGGCCGCAGGCGGTGCCTGGACTGCAGCGACGTCACCGCCGAATTTGCCCTTGCCATGCAACTGGTCCAGCAGCGCTTCGAATTCATGCTCGCTGATTTCGTCGCTGGTGGCGCTGGCGGTGCTGTCAGGCGCCACCTCGGCAGGTGCCGCCTTGGCGGCAGGCAGGGCGTCGGCCTGGAAGGTGCCTTTGCCATGCAACTGGTCGAGCAGCGACTCGAATTCGGCATCGGTGATTTCGTCACTGGCCGCTTCGTGGCTGACGGCAGCAGCCGGCGCTGCAACTTCGGCAGTGAACTGGCCTTTGCCATGCAACTGGTCGAGCAGCGATTCGAACTCGGCATCGGTGATTTCATCACCGCCACCACTCACGCTCTCGCCTTGCAGCTGTTCCTCGGCCGCAGCTTGTGCCTTGACCGCATCGAGCGAATCGAGCAACTGCTCGAACTCGCTGTCGGTGATGTCCTGGTGCTGCTCCTGGTCCACCACCGGTGCCGCGGCAGGCGCTTGCGCAGCAGCCACCGGCACCACCGCTTCTTCGCCACCCTGCGGTTGCGCCGCACCCGGCTCGGCAAGGCGCGCCAAGGCCGCCAGCAGCTCGGGGGTTGCCGGCGTGACTTCAGCGCGCTCGCGCACCTGGCCAAACATGCTGTTGACCGTGTCCAGTGCCTCGAGCACTACGTCCATCAGCTCCGCGTCAACCCGACGCTCACCTTTGCGCAGCACGTCGAACACGTTCTCGGCGATATGGCAGCACTCCACCAGCTCGTTCAGCTGGAGGAAGCCGGCGCCCCCTTTTACAGTGTGGAAACCGCGAAAGATCGCATTGAGCAGGTCAGCATCGTCGGGCCGGCTTTCCAGCTCGACCAATTGCTCGGACAGTTGCTCAAGAATTTCGCCGGCTTCTACCAGGAAATCCTGGAGGATTTCTTCATCGGCGCCGAAGCTCATCAAAGGTGCTCCTTAAAAACCCAGGCTGGACAGCAGATCATCGACGTCGTCCTGGCCGGACACGACGTCTTCACGCTTATCGGCATGAATCTGCGGACCTTCACCCCGAGTCGGATGTTTTTCTCGATCTTTTTCTGCGCGCAATTGATCGTGGTCATGCTGAATGCCCGCAAAGCGGTCGACCTGACTGGCCATCAGGACCAACTTGAGCAGGTTGCTTTCCACTTCGGTCACCAGGTTGGTGACGCGCTTGATCACCTGCCCGGTCAGGTCCTGATAGTCCTGGGCCAGCAGAATGTCATTGAGGTGGCCGGCGACCTTGCGGTTGCCTTCGGCGCTGTGCGTGAGGAAACTGTCGACCCGCTTGACCAGGTCGCGAAATTCTTCCGCCGCCACTTCGCGGCGCATGAAGCGCTGCCAGTCGGTGCTCAGGGCCTTCGCCTCGCTGGCCAGGTCGTTGAGCACCGGGGTGCTTGCCTCGACCAGATCCATGGTGCGGTTGGCCGCGCCTTCCGTGAGCTTGACCACATAGGACAGGCGCTCGGTGGCATCGGTAATCTGCGACACCTCTTCGGCCTGCGGTATGGTCGGGTCGATCTGGAAACTGACGATGGCACTGTGCAGCTCGCGGGTCAGCTTGCCGACTTCCTGGTACAGGCCGCGGTCGCGGGTCTGGTTCAGCTCGTGAATCAGCTGCACCGCCTCGCCGAAACGGCCCCGCTCCAGGCTTTCGACCAACTCCTGGGCATGTTTCTTAAGGGTCGATTCGAACTCGCCCAAAGAGTTATGTGATGAATCCATGGCGCGCCCCCTGACGTGACTCAGCCGTTGACGCGTTCGAAGATCTTCTCGATCTTTTCTTTGAGCACCTGCGCCGTGAACGGCTTGACCACGTAACCATTGACGCCGGCCTGGGCCGCTTCAATGATCTGGTCGCGCTTGGCTTCGGCAGTCACCATCAGCACGGGCATGGTTTTCAGCCGGTCGTGGGCACGCACCTTGCGCAGCAGGTCGATGCCGGACATGCCAGGCATGTTCCAGTCGGTCACCAGGAAGTCGTAATGGCCGTTTTCCAGCATCGGCAGCGCCGTGGTGCCGTCGTCGGCTTCTTCGGTGTTGGTGAAGCCCAGGTCACGCAACAGGTTCTTGATGATCCGCCGCATCGTCGAAAAGTCGTCAACGATGAGGATTTTCATGTCTTTGTTCAAGTAGACCTCCAAGCAGTCTCAAACGCGCTCGGCCCCGAGCGCGCATTCAATCAATTCGGTACAACGTGGAAAACCGCGTGGAAACAGCCGCAACCCCAGCAGGCTCAGCGCGCCCGCCATTCCCCCAGGCGGCTACGCAGACGCGCGGCACACTGGCTGTGCAGCTGGCTGACCCGCGACTCGCTGACCCCCAGCACCTCACCGATCTCCTTGAGGTTGAGCTCTTCGTCGTAGTACAACGCCAGCACCAGGCGTTCACGCTCGGGCAGGTTGGCGATGGCCTCGGTCAGGGCTAGCTGGAAGCGCTCCTCCTCGAGGCCCCGGGCAGGTTCGACCTGGCCGCTGGCGCCGTCTTCATGCAGCCCTTCGTGTTCACCGTCCTGCAGCAGGTCATCGAAGCTGAACAAACGGCTGCCCAAGGTATCGTTGAGGATCGCGTAGTAATCATCGAGGCTCAATTGGAGTTCGGCAGCAACTTCATGATCTTTAGCGTCACGGCCGGTTCTGGCCTCCACGGCGCGCATCGCGTCGCTGACCATACGGGTGTTGCGGTGCACCGAACGGGGTGCCCAGTCGCCTTTGCGCACTTCGTCGAGCATGGCACCGCGGATACGAATGCCGGCATAGGTTTCGAAGCTGGCGCCCTTGCTGGCGTCGTACTTGTTGGCCACTTCCAGCAAGCCGATCATGCCGGCCTGGATCAGGTCCTCGACCTGCACGTTGGCCGGCAACCGCGCCAACAGGTGGTAGGCGATGCGCTTGACCAGGGGGGCGTAGCGTTCGATCAACTCGTACTGGGCGTCTTTCGCCGCCCGGCTGTACATCTTGAACCCGCTGGCGTTCATAGCACCGGTCCCGCGCTGGTCGGCTGCACCAGGCGCTCGACGAAGAACTCCAGGTGGCCACGTGGGTTGGCCGGCAGCGGCCAGCTGTCGACCTTCTGGGCAATCGCCTTGAAGGCCAGCGCGCACTTGGAGCGTGGGAAGGCTTCGTAAACGGCACGCTGCTTCTGCACCGCCTTGCGCACGCACTCGTCGTAGGGCACGGCGCCTACGTACTGCAGGGCGACATCCAGGAAACGGTCGGTAACCTTGGTCAGCTTGGCAAACAGGTTGCGCCCTTCCTGAGGGCTCTGGGCCATGTTGGCCAGCACGCGGAAGCGGTTCATGCCGTAGTCACGGTTGAGCAGCTTGATCAGCGCGTAGGCATCGGTGATCGAGGTCGGCTCGTCGCAGACCACCAGCAGCACTTCCTGGGCGGCACGGACAAAGCTGACGACCGACTCACCGATACCCGCAGCGGTATCGATGACCAGGACATCGAGGTTGTCGCCGACTTCGCTGAACGCCTGGATCAGCCCGGCATGCTGGGCCGGCGCCAGGTGGACCATGCTCTGCGTACCGGAGGCAGCCGGTACGATGCGCACACCACCAGGGCCCTGCAATATCACGTCACGCAGCTCGCAGCGCCCTTCGATGACATCGGCCAGGGTCCGTTTGGGCGTCAGGCCCAGCAACACGTCGACATTGGCCAGGCCCAGGTCGGCATCCAGCAACATGACCCTGCGGCCGAGTTCGGCCAACGCCAGGGACAGGTTCACTGAAACGTTAGTCTTGCCGACGCCACCTTTGCCACCGGTCACGGCGATCACCTGTACGGGATGCATGCTACCCATGTTTGTAATTTACCTTGTATCGCTGGGACCCAGGCCACACGTAGGGCAATTCTGCGTACCCCTTGGCATAGCTACTTTGCACACGTTTCATACTCAACCCGCTCGCCGTGGGTTGTGGTAGAGATCAGCGAACATGTCGGCCATTGCCTCTTCGCTGGGCTCCTCCTGCTGCTGCACATTGACCGCGCGGGACACCAGCTGGTGCCCCCGCGGCAGGTGCAGGTCGTCAGGAATGCGCGGGCCGTCGGTAAGATAGGCCACAGGCAAATCATGACTGATGGCAAGGCTCAGCACATCGCCAAGGCTTGCCGTTTCATCGAGCTTGGTCAGGATGCAGCCGGCCAGGCCACAGCGCTTGTAGCTGTGGTAGGCGGCGGTCAGCACCTGCTTCTGGCTGGTGGTGGCCAGTACCAGGTAATTCTTGGCGGCGATGCCACGGCCGGCCAGGGTTTCCAGCTGCATGCGCAGGGCCGGGTCGCTGGCCTGCAGGCCGGCGGTGTCGATCAGCACCACACGCTTGCGCAGCAGCGGCTCCAGCGCTGCCGCCAGCGACTGGCCTGGGTCGACGTAGGTGACCGGGACATTGAGGATGCGGCCAAGGGTCTTGAGCTGCTCCTGGGCACCGATGCGGAAGCTGTCCATGCTCACCAGCGCCATGTTCTGCGCGCCGTACTTGAGCACGTAGCGCGCCGCCAGCTTGGCCAGGGTGGTGGTCTTGCCCATGCCGGCCGGGCCGAC
This sequence comes from Pseudomonas sp. MB-090624, assembly GCF_003205245.1. Taxonomy (NCBI): domain Bacteria; kingdom Pseudomonadati; phylum Pseudomonadota; class Gammaproteobacteria; order Pseudomonadales; family Pseudomonadaceae; genus Pseudomonas; species Pseudomonas sp. MB-090624. Next base: position 99,498 of record NZ_QJRK01000014.1, read on the forward strand.
CATGGCGATCACACCGCCTTCTTCGATCGGCTCTACCTCGGGAATTTCGATCATGCGCGCCAAGTGCGCCAGCAACATGCGCCAGGCATGGCGTGGCTCTTCGATTTCGGCGGTCAGCTCCAGCAACTCGCGGGCAATCGGCCCGGACAGGCCAATGCGCTGCAGGCGCCGCCAGATGTTGGCCTGTTGTGGCTTGCTGCCCTGCAGCTGGGTCCAGGCCAGCGAGCCGAGCTGCACTTCCAGCAGTTCGCGCAGGCCCGACAGTTCGGAGCGCATGGCATCGAACAGGCGCGGGTCAACGGGCGCCGGCGCCGTGGCGGCCGCCGCCTGTGGAGCCTCGACATGGGGCTCGACCAGCGGCTCGGCAGCGGTCAGCGACTGCCCGGCGAACAATTGGCGGTTGTTATCGCTGCTGTCCTGGCGGTGGCCCAGCTCGGCCTGGGCCGTGGCAATGCGCGTGTGGGTCTTGCGCAGCTCTTCTTCCAGCTCGGCATTGGGCACGCGCGGGGCCAGGGCGGACAGCTTGTAGTCCAGCGCGGCCGTCAGCTCGACACCACCGGCAATGCGACGGTTGCCAATGATCGCGGCATCGGCGCCCAGCTCATCACGGACCAGTTTCATGGCCTGACGCATATCGGCGGCGAAAAATCGCTTAACTTGCATTATCCACTACCTCAGCCGTTAGGGCCCACGGTGGCAACGATGGTGACTTGCTTGTTGTCCGGTATTTCCTGATACGCCAGCACATGCAAATTCGGTACAGCCAGGCGACCGAAACGCGACAGCATGGCGCGGATCGGGCCGGCGACCAGCAGAATGGCCGGCTGGCCCTGCATTTCCTGGCGCTGGGCCGCTTCGATCAGCGAACGTTGCAGCTTTTCGGCCATGCTCGGTTCCAGAAGAACACCGTCTTCCTGGCCTTGCCCGGCGCGTTGCAGACTATTGAGCAAAATCTGTTCCAACCTTGGCTCCAGGGTGATCACCGGGAGCTCCGACTCAACGCCGACAATGCTTTGCACGATGGCGCGACACAATCCGACGCGCACCGCCGCAACCAGCGCGGCGGTATCTTGACTCTTGCCAGCGTTGTTCGCGATTGCTTCGGCAATACTGCGAATATCGCGCACGGGTACCTGTTCCGACAACAGGGCCTGCAAGACCTTGAGTAGCCCCGACAAGGAAATGACACCCGGCACCAGTTCTTCTGCAAGTTTAGGCGAAGCCTTGGCCAACACCTGCAACAGTTGCTGGACCTCTTCGTGGCCAATCAGTTCATGGCAGTGCTTCTGCAGGATCTGGTTGAGGTGGGTGGCCACTACCGTACTGGCATCGACCACGGTGTAGCCCAGCGACTGCGCCTGCGAGCGCTGGCCCACGTCGATCCACACCGCCTCCAGGCCAAACGCCGGGTCACGTGCGGCAATGCCGTTGAGGGTGCCGAACACCTGCCCCGGGTTGATCGCCAGCTCGCGGTCCGGGTAGATCTCGGCCTCCGCCAGGATCACCCCCATCAGCGTCAGGCGATAGGCGCTGGGTTGCAGGTCAAGGTTGTCGCGGATATGCACCGTGGGCATGAGGAAGCCCAGGTCCTGCGACAGCTTCTTGCGCACGCCCTTGATTCGCGCCAGCAACTGACCACCCTGGTTGCGGTCCACCAGGGGGATCAGCCGGTAGCCGACTTCCAGGCCGATCATGTCGATCGGTGTCACATCGTCCCAGCCCAGCTCCTTGGTTTCCAGCGCCCGCTGCGGCGAAGGCAGCAGGTCTTGCTGGCGCTGCGCCTCCTGCAAGGCCTGGGCCTTGGCCTTCTGTTGTTTCTTCCATACAAGATAAGCCCCGCCACCGGCCAGCAGACCCAGGCCGATGAAGGCGACGTGCGGCATGCCCGGCACCAGCCCCATGACAATCATCAACCCCGCCGATACCGCCAACGCCTTGGGCGAGTCGAACATCTGCCGGTTGATCAGTTTGCCCATGTCCTCCGAGCCCGAGGCGCGGGTGACCATGATCGCCGCAGCGGTCGACAACAGCAGTGATGGCAATTGCGCCACCAAACCGTCACCGATGGTCAGCAGGGCGTACACCTTGCCGGCATCGCCGAAGCTCATGCCATGCTGCAGCATGCCGATCAGCATGCCACCGATCAGGTTGATGAACAGGATCAGCAAGCCGGCGATGGCGTCACCGCGCACGAACTTGCTGGCACCGTCCATCGAACCGTAGAACTCGGCCTCCTGGGCCACCTCGGCACGACGGTGCTTGGCCTGGGCCTGGTCGATGAGGCCAGCGTTGAGGTCGGCGTCGATCGCCATCTGCTTGCCGGGCATGGCGTCGAGGGTGAAGCGCGCGCTCACTTCCGAGATACGCCCGGCGCCCTTGGTCACCACCACGAAGTTGATGATCATGAGGATGGCGAAGACCACCGCACCGACCACGTAATTGCCGCCGATCACCACCTCGCCGAAGGCCTGGATCACCTTGCCGGCGGCGCCGTGGCCTTCCTGGCCGTGCAGCATGACCACCCGCGTGGAGGCCACGTTCAGCGCCAGGCGCAGCAGCGTAGCCACCAGCAGGATGGTGGGGAATGCAGCGAAGTCGAGCGGGCGCAGGGCGTAGACGCAGACCAGCAGCACCACGATCGACAAGGCGATGTTGAAGGTGAAGAACACGTCGAGCAGGAACGGTGGTATCGGCAACATCATCATTGCCAACATCACCAGCAGCAGCAGCGGTACACCCAGGTTGCCCCGACCGAGCCCGGCCAGGTTATGACGGGCGTTGCTGATTAACTGAGTGCGATCCACCGCGAGTCCTCTTGATGCAAAACTTTGACGCCCAAGGGGCATCTGCGGCTGGCATTGCAAGAAGCCTTCCAACTTTGGCAGACACCCACACGAAAAGATGAACCGGGCGAGCACCACCGCGTTGACGGGTGGCTCATGAGCAGGCAATCACCAAGAAAGACGAGACCTCCCGCCCAATCGCCTCTACGGCAATGGCCCAACGCTTAAGCCCTTGGAAAGCCACAGAGAGGATGGCGCCGCGACAAAAAAATCTGAGCGACTTGATCATGCAAAAGCTCACGGTTTCTATGCGGATGTAGAGAGCCAATGGCTACTCAAAGGCATGAACATCATGCCAACTGCTCGATGGTAGCTCTAGTGAGTCTGTGATACCTTCGCCAGCGCTTTTGACTACATCGCTAGACCCGGAGAACATGGTGGCGAACTCTCTCGATAGCTTTATCGTTCCTGACAAACATCGCCATAAAACCGCGATGGATTATGTGGTCGAGTCGCTACGCGAAGGTATACTTTCTGGCGCAATAGCCGAAGGTACGGCTTTGCGCCAAGAAGAGCTAGCCTCGAAATTCGGTTTGAGTCGTATGCCGGTGAGGGACGCCATAAGGCAGTTGGAGGCCGAAGGGCTTGTTACCTACGAAGTCCATAAAGGGGCCTCTGTCGCGATCATGACGATTGAAGACATTGTCGAGATCTATGATATGCGGATCATGGCAGAATGCACCGCCTTGAACTTTGGTTTTGACAACATCGTAGAAAATGATCTGGCGCAGATGTACGAACTCGTATCTACCATGGAGCATGCCACCGACCCGCACCACCTTAGCGAACTCAATGAAAAATTCCATTATTTTCTTTATGCAAAAGCAAAGCGCCCTAGGTTACTTGCATTGATTAAGTCCCTCCATGACTCGGTGGATCGCCATCTTCGTTTTTTGTTAACAAATCTCGACTATCACAAGAAATCGCAAGAGGATCATAAAAGCATTTTGAGCGCTTGCGCTCAAGGGGATCGCGAAGCCGCCAAGCACTTTTTAGCCGAGCACCTTGCCGAGGGGCGAGATGCAATCGTTACGTTTCTTGAGAAGCGGCGTCGGCAGGACGTGTCATAAACGTTCTTTAGATGCTGATGAGAGCCCATGTTCGACTAGCGCTCCTACCAACTTCGGCGGAGGGTAACCGGAGCACTCAAACATCTTCGGGTACATACTTGCACTCGTAAATCCGGGTAAGGTATTGATCTCATTGAGAATAATTTCACCCTCTTCTGTCAAGAAAAAATCCACCCTGGCGTACCCCTTCAGTTCAAGGCATCTAAACGCCTGGACAGATAAAACCTGGATGCGCGCGACAATGTCAGGTGGCAACAAGCTTGGCACACGAAGACCTGTCACACTGTTGGAATCGTATTTCGCCTGATAATCGTAATAGGCGTGCCCTTCCTTTTTGATTATTTCACCCACCACCGAGGCCATCAAACCCTCCTCAAGTTCGAGCACACCACACTCTATCTCTCTTCCACAGACAGCAGCCTCCACCAGCACCTTTGTGTCCTCTCGTGCTGCAATAGCAAATGCCGCAGCATATTCCAAGGCGTTGGAGACCCTAGACACACCAATCGATGAGCCCGAGGTAGCGGGCTTTACGAAGAGCGTGCTGCTACCCAGGCACTCAACCAGTTCCTCCCAAGGACGCATGGAGTTCATGGCCAGCCAAGGCCCCACAACAAGCCCGGCAGACTGGACCATTCTCTTTGTGACATCTTTATCCATGGCCATTGCCGAACCTAGCACCCCGGAGCCCACACACGGCAAACCGCACATCGCTGCCAATCCTTGAATTGTTCCATCCTCCCCCCACCGACCATGCAGTGCCGGGAAAAGCAAATCGATCCCAATCTCCACCGTGCCGCTCTCTTGAGTTGTGTATGAGAGCGAGCGATGGCCTGGACGAATTGAAATCAACGGAGCCGACCGATCAACCGCACCAGGGAACTGGCACGGCTCTCCTTGATACCTCCAGTTGCCCTCACGATCTATCCCCACACAGTGCACCCTGTGACCGAGAGCCATCAGCGCCGCGTGGATTGTAGCGGCGGAGCGGAGCGCCACTGAATGCTCTGAGCTCCGCCCCCCAAAAACCAGTGCGATCACATTTTGTTTCATTTCGACAGGCCTCAGTCAGGAGATTTTGGCTACTGTATCCAATATCCAAAAAAAATAACAACGGCATTTGCCGATATTCAGGAATGGAAGAGCATGCCTTCGCAAATCACTAAGGGGGCGACCCTGAGCGAGCGGTCGTCCGCCCCCAAAATCGTCACGCCTCATCTACAGATTCGAGCGATCGCGGTCTCTGCGCCGGAATGCATTAGCGGCCACAAATCAGGCAGGGCTTTGAACAGCACTGACCCTGTCAGCCTCTTTAACGCATGCCGCTATGCGGCAAGCCTCGCTAAACAAAGGAAAGGTGCTTGGGGAAACAGCAACTGGGGGCGACTCGACAAAAAGTTGAGAGAGCATTTTTTGCTCATGTACTCCCTGGATGACATGCATCGTTATGAAAATTTAATACAAGCATCTCAACCCAACATTCTATTCATTGGCGCCATGACGCTCTGCATGCCTGGCGCAGTGGAATGTGCAAAAGTCGCTAGAAAAATCTTCGGCGATAGATTACTCATCGTACTGGGTGGGCGGCACGTTAATGAAACGATATACCTTGCTGACGAAAGAAAGAGGCTACCCTCCCTCGTCAAACACCATAGAGCCTCGCCGGGGCGCCTTATCAGAGAGTGTGAAATCCCTCCACTATTTGACGTCATAATTTCCGGAGAGGCGGAAAAATTGATTGCAGAGATTGGCGAGCTTTTTAGTCGCTGCAATCAAAGCCCAGCGACGTTCATTGCAGAAAACCTGGATATGAAAACTGAAGGGCGATGGATCGCTGACTTCCCACGCATCGATAACACACTTGTAAGTGATGGCGTACCTCTGAAGCGCGACGAATTACCCTCAGTGGTCGGTACATTTGGGGTCACCGCTTCATTTGATGTTTTCGAGGGGCGCATGACCTCACATATATTCAGCGATACTGGGCCTGGGTGTATCTATGATTGTAATTTTTGCAGTGAACGCCGCAGCGTTGCCGGAAACATCCAGGACATACAAGGCGCCCCACGACGACTCTACAATCAACTCAACGAGACAGTTAGCGCAGTAATGCAAGATCACCCCAGCAAGGGGGCAAGCGCATTCGTCGAAGATTCGATATTCCTTAGCGGTAGCCCAGTCGCAATCACACAGTTGTGTCAATTACTTGAGAAAGCTCCTTTGGAAGTCATTTTCGGAGGCCAATTCACGATCGATCAAATTCTTAGAAAAAAGGACATTATTCAAAGGCTAGCCAAATGTGGCCTTAGGTATATATTCATCGGACTCGAAACGCTTGAACCACAAGAAATTGGGGGCATGAGCAAAGACGTTGATGGCAATAAACAAACGTGGAAAGACCGATTCTTACAAGCTCTGGACTTTATGGCTGCAAATCATATCGATTGCGGGTGCGCATTACTTTTTGGCTTGGGTGAAGCACATATCAGTCGCCGAAACTTGCTTAATGGACTCATAAAGCTTAAGCAGGAGACAGGACAGCCTATTATCTTAAGTGCAAACTGGGCGGTCCAGCACCCACTGCGGAGTAGCCGCGAAAGCGAGAATGAAAATTACCTGCGCTGGGGCACTCCCGAAGGTGAACTGCTGGAGTATTTCCATAGATTCGGTGAAGCCTCCCTCGAATATCCCTTACCCAATGTCTGTGCACCTCAGGTTGGCGAAGTTAAAGAAATAATCCATCTTCTCAATGAGTTCGAGGCAACCGATGCCTGAGATGACACGTAGTAAACTGGCCCAGGTTGGCCTCTTCCCCACAGGAGGAATCCAATCCACACAAACGCCAGCCATGGAGTGCACCAGCTATTTAGTCGACACCTTTGATCAGCTGCCACCCATCAATGAAGAAAGCCTAGCAGACATAGACAATGATCTTTTCAGCGGTCTGTACTATGGCGGCGTTGACACACCAACAACTCGACAACTTTCTCAGCGGGTAGCCGACCTCGAGAAGGGCAAGTTCGCAGTCTTAACACCTTCCGGGCAGTCCGCCTTCAACCTGTTGCTGACAACATTCGTGAAACCAGGTGATCACGTACTTGCTGGAGACACCATCGTTTACTCCACACGATGGCTGCTGAATCACTTTGAAAATATTGGTGTAAAAATTGAATACTTCACACCTAGCGAAGCCGCGACTCTAAAAAATAAACTAACTCTAAAGACAAAATTAATCATATTTGAAAACCCAGGCGCATTCATGTACGAGGTCATGGATATTAGTGCGATCGTCGAATCAAGACACGACCACCCAGCGCTGATTGTGGCCGACAACACATGGGCAGCATCACTATTTCACCACCCCTTATCACTCGGCGCGGACATCAGCTTGATTTCAATGAGCAAATACCACGGGGCTGTAGAGGGCATCTCTCTCGGAGCACTAATAACCAAGCGAAAAGATCTGTATGTAAACCTTAAAACCACCTCCGCATTAACGGGCAACCATGTGAGCTCACACGCCTGCTCAGCAGCAATTCGATCAATCAGCACGCTCGGCGCTCGCCTATCATTTCAAATGAGTACGACTCGTAAGGTACTTAGAAGCCTCAAACCACTGCCTCTTTTAAAACAGGCAATACATCCCATTCTCCAAAACACTGAGCTCCACCTACAAAACTCGATGATCTATGGATTCAACAGCCTTTTCACCGCTGAATTTTCATGCTCTCGCAACGAACTGATATCTCGCCTGAATCGACTAAACCTAATAAAGATCGGCTATGGGTGGGGCGGCACGACAAGCCTCGTCAATCTTATTGATACTCGCGACATGCCCTCAGCAAAAAGACTAGGCATTAACAGTGATTGCGCAAGAATATACCTCGGACTTGAAGACCCAGACGAATTAACTCGCGATCTTACCAATGCATTTACTCAATAACCCTCACCCCAAAACCACCCGCAAGGATAAATTATGAAAAAAATAACAACACATGAAAGCTTTGCATTTACAGAAGCCGAGCTTAAAAGTCGCATTTGTAACTTCATGGATGCCGAACCCTTGAATGCCGCTCACATCATGGCCGGCCACTTCATGCTATTTTATGACAAACAGAGCGATCGACTGGCACCAGGAGTCTTTGAGGACATACAAGACCCTACACTAAAAGCACAAATCAAGGAGCGTGTGGGCATATTTCCCATCTATACTTGGAAGTTAGCTATAGAATTCGCAGAGCACCATATAGTCAAGAACAACCAAAGCGGAAACCTACTCCTTTTGATCAACGATTGGCAATACGTCCCAAGTGACAAAATCACTCAAGACTATAGGGCCGAATTTTACAACCACTTTAAGCAACTTCCAACAAGCTACCTCACGCACCTTAGCTCATCCTCAATCGTCACTACAAAAAATATCACACCCAGTCGCAAACATACACTTTGTTTCCCCGAGACGTGGTTGAAAAATCGCTTTCAAAATGAGGCTTCTCGACTGGTGAAGCAAGGAAAACTCGAGAAACGACGTATTCCAGATCAACCAGAAATGTCCGAGATTTCATTCACTGACTCTTCGGGCACACCTTTACCACTGGTCAGTTGCGGCATGACCGGCTGCGCAGGTGAAATAACAGAAATGATTTCCGAAGCCTACAGAGCAGGCGCTCGGCTTTTGATTCTCCTCGCCCCAAATGAATGCCATGCTCCAATTAGAATGGGAGTTGAGATCGCCCTCTCACTTTACGAGTTCGATCCTGTAAGCATATTGGTGGCAGATCTGGGAGGGAGCGGGGAACTCACGACCGAAGAAATATACAGCAAAGGCATCCATATCGTCACCTATAGAACTTGAGAGGCCAGCCATGCAACCAGACTCGGTAATCTATCTAGATGCTGCAGCCACTACTCCATGCGCTGATGACGTCATAAAGGAAATGGCGAAATATGACAACATCAACTACGGCAACCCATCATCTGCGCACATTCTAGGCCGTCTTGCAAGGAGTGCTGTCTTCGAAAGTGCTTCACATATTTCTGAGCTACTAGGCTGCGCACCGGCTGAAGTAGTTTTCACATCTGGCGCTACCGAAAGCAATAATATTGCGATTCTTGGGAGCACCACCCACGCAAGAAGCAATATAATTATATGCCCTATCGACCATAAATCTAGCCTTTTAGCCGCAGAAGAATTAGAAAAACGCAACATAGAGATTCGACGAATGAAAATTGATTCAGACGGACGAGTCAATCTAACACACTTAAGCAGCCTACTGGATGAAAACACATCACTACTCTCTCTTTCTTATGTCAATTCTGAAATAGGCACATTTCAAAATCTTCCAGAAATCAAAAAGGCGTTAGAAAATTCAAATGCACTTTTCCACATCGATGCCGCTCAAGCCTTGGGCAAGCTACCTATCAACGTCAAAGAACTCGGCGTGGATTGCGCTTCGATTTCAGCCCATAAGATCGAAGGGCCAAAGGGCATAGGCGCCCTCTATGTTTCTTCCTCGAGCTCTTCTCGTTTGCGTCCTCTCACATTTGGCGGCGGTCAATCTTCACTCCGAAGCGGCACACTTCCCACTCAACTCATCGCCGGATTCGGCGCTGCGGCACGTCGACTAAAGAACAAGGACTACCCTGCCTCATGGTCCGCTGCGAAACAACTGAGAACTGCAATCATTGATACACTGAATAAGTATGAAATCGCGTACCTAATTAATTCTCCTGAAGCCGTTTCGACACCTCATATCTTGAATATTTCGATTCCTGGGATACGTTCAGAAACCTTGATTAGTTGCTTAAGAGACGTCTGCATCTCTTCTGGATCAGCCTGCAATTCTAACAACCTTTCCCCCTCTTACGTCATCACCGGGATTGGGCACAACACAATAAGGGCCAACAGTGCGATCCGCCTGTCCTTTACCAGCGACATGGACATAAAAACGGTTCGAGCAGGTGCAGAATCTCTTTCACAAAAGGTGCTTCAGCTCATCCAACTAAATCATAGAGGCAAATGAAATGATTGAAAATATCGCAATTATAACGGGGGGAAACTCCTCGGAGCGTGAGGTCTCCATTCAGACTTCCGAGGCTGTCTCACAATCTTTGACAACCCTCGAAATCAGCCATGAAATCTTCATCATCCAGGACTATAGAGATTTACTTCGTCTGGACCTTGCTAGATTCACTAGAGTCTTTTTGGCACTTCATGGCGGTTTCGGTGAAAACGGGATGGCACAAGCATATTTAGAAGGCCTAGGCATCCCATATAATGGCCCTTCTCCTCAGGCCAGCGCAATCTGCATGGACAAGCTTCTAACGAAACATATCGCAAGAGGACTAGGAATAAATGTCGCAAACCATCTTTACTCAAAAAACGGTGATGATGTTTGTATTGATAAAGTCATTGAACATTTAGGAACACCCTGCATTGTCAAACCCAACCGTGAAGGATGTAGCTTCGGAGTATCCTTAGTCCGCGACCTCCAAGCTGATCTCCAGAAATCCATAAAGTCAGCAGCACAGTTCCACTGCGGAATTCTAATAGAAGAATTTATAAGTGGACCAGAGTTATCTGTATGTTATTTCAACAAATCCACGCTACCCATTTATGCACTTGAGTTCGAAAGTGACTTTTTTTCTTATCAAGCGAAATTCATATCCACCAAGACGAAGGCGACCCTCACCACCCTAGACAAGAGCACCCATCAAAAAGTTACTAGCTACTGCTCTGCTATCGCTGAGACACTTGAACTTGATTATTTCCGAGCGGACTTTATCGTCCACAACGCAGATCCGTACCTTATTGAACTTAACACCCTTCCAGGACTGACAAGCCATAGTCTTTTCCCGAAAGCATGCCAGCAGCACGGAATCGAATTTGACAAACTGGTACTTATTTTAAACAACTTGGACCCTAGCCAATACGGCTGACCGAATAGCAAGACAAATTCGTACCATCAGGCTATAGAATATAGCCGGTATTTTTTGGATGGCGATGTATTGACGACCCAATTAAGATTAAGCGCCGCACAAACGGCGCTCAATCTTGAGCAACCTCAGAAGCGGTCAAGAAATTTTCAACTGTCACGTCCCAAATACGATAGAATCGGAAAGCGGAATGGTAGGGAAAGCGGCGAAGAGGCCGCTCCCACTGTCTGTTTCAGGCCAATCACTCCAGTGAAATTGCCGCTGGCCGCCTTGTTTGTTTCCTTCAATATCTATGGGTGCGCCGCTGCGTTTTTTCATCAATCTCCAGCCATGCACCCAGAGTGCGCGCGCCAAAGGCACAGGCATAATTGGCCCGAAACAAATGTGGAAGCGGGCTTGCCCCGCGAAGCCGCGCGGGCGGCGCTCGATCTCATGAGTGCTGAAGGACTTAAGGCAGGCACCTCACAACCCCTACGCAGTTCCCTTACATCCGTAAGACTTTTCCGAACCTGAAACCAAATGCTTCAGTTGGGATGCGCTGTCGAACTATCCTACAGCACCTGTCGGATGGTGCTGTCTTGGCTGGGAAGTGCTCCCGGACTACTGTCGTGGGGTCGCCTCGCAAGGCGATCGGGATTGAGACCCCCGGTACTCACAGAACGCACCGCTTAATGGTGGTCGTGCGCGGGCAGGCTTCGCCTGGTCGGGTTTTCCTGTGAGCCCGGGTCTCATCCCTCGCACGACTGCCACCCAATTCCGTGAGACGAAGAGGATTGCAGTTCATAGATCATTCACCAGGAATGCGATCATGAACAAACTCATCCACGATTCATCTGTGACCGAATTGCTTCTGTTTGACCTACCCGCCATATCAGTAGCCGACCCACTTACCCCCAAAGACTGCGAAGCGCTAATCAGCGCCCTCACCCGGACAATCGACCACACCACCACAGCCTTGCTCGACAACCCTCCTGGCCACATGCGCAATGCCATGGGCGTAAATATCCGTGTGCTCTCCCGCTTGATCAATGCCTTGTGTGATTACACGAAAGCATCCCACCGCGATCAAGGAGTGGCCCGATGAGCAATGATCCGAGAGACGCTGTAACCGCAGGGGCTGAAACCTTCGACCTGTTCCGCCTACAGCCCAATGTGCCGTTCAGCCATGCCTTTTCACAGCTTTCCGTGCTGCTCGGCTGTATCCGTCACCTGACCACCGAAGCGGAAATGGAAAATGACCGTATTGCCGGCAGCGCTGCGCGGATACTCAGTGAGATGGCCAAGGCGCTGATCGATGATATGGAACTAGGGCTGAACAAGGTTCTTCAATAGCCTTCGAGCGCCTGGGGCCGCTTCAGAAGGCTTCGCGTTAGGGCTGGGAGGTGATCGCCGCTAGATGCTCTTCGTCTATGAGATCGAGCGCCGCGCGGGCGGCGCTCGATCTCATAGCCAACAAAAACCTCAAGGCAAATACCCGCCACCTACCACCCATCAATTGTCGCGGCGCAAATCCGGCGGGATCGGCAGGTCGTCTTTCAGCGGCTCCGGCCGTTTGCCTTTGCCAGCACGGTACTGACGGATCTGGAACACATAGGCCAGTACCTGCGCGACCGCCAGGTACAAACCAGCGGGGATCTCATGCTCGATTTCGGTGGAGTAGTAGATCGCCCGCGCCAGCGCCGGCGACTCGAGGATCTGGATCTTGTGCTCCACGCCAATTTCGCGGATCTTCAAGGCAAAGAAGTCCGTGCCCTTGGCCAACAGCAACGGCGCCACCCCGCCCTTTTCCGGGTCATACTGCAAGGCCACCGCATAGTGGGTCGGGTTGGTGATGATCACGTCGGCCTGCGGCACCGCCGCCATCATGCGCCGCTGCGACACTTCGCGCTGCAGCTGGCGAATACGCTGCTTGACCTCGGGTTTGCCCTCGCTGTCCTTGTACTCGTCACGCACTTCCTGCTTGGTCATCTTCAGTTTCTTGTGCGTCTGGTACAGCTGGAACGGCACATCCGCAGCCGCGATCAGCAACAACCCGGCCGACATCCACAAGGCACTCCAGCCCACCACCTGCAGGCTGTGAATGATCGCCTGCTCCAGCGGCTCGTTGGCAATCGACAGCAGCGCCTGGCGGTCGTTGATCAGTACCACCACCGCCACTACCAGGATCACAAAAAACTTGGCCAGCGCCTTCAGCAATTCGGTCAAGGCATGCATCGAGAACATGCGCTTGATGCCCGACAACGGATTCATGCGACTGAATTTCGGCTGCAGCAAACTGCCCGAGAACAGGAAGCCGCTCAGCGCGATGGGCGCCACGAAGGAGATCACGAACAGCAGGATCAGCACCGGCTGCACGGCCCAGATGGCCATCTTGCCCGAGGCCAGCAGAAACGCGCCCATCGCCCGCTCGTCCACGATGATGTCGCGGGTCAGGCTGAAATTCATGCGCATCAACGCCAGCAGGGTTTCGGCCAAATGGCCGCCAAACGCCAGCAGCCCACCCGCGCCGGCCAGGGTCACCGCCACCGTGTTCAACTCCTTGGAGCGGGCGACCTCGCCTTTTTCCCGTGAGTCGCGCTTGCGTTTCTCGGTGGGGTCTTCCGTTTTGTCCTGGCCGCTTTCGCTCTCAGCCATGCTCAGCCCGCCCTTGCCAGTTCACGCAGCCACTGCAGCGTTTCGCTGGCCAATGCCTGGTAGTGCGACAGCACATCGGCCAGGCCGACCCAGAAGATGAACATGCCCATGACCAGGGTCAACGGGAAACCGATGGAGAAAATGTTCAGCTGCGGCGCCGCACGGGTCATCACCCCAAAGGCAATGTTCACCACCAGCAACGCCGCAATCACCGGCAGGATCAACAGCAAGCCGGCACCGAACACCCAACCCATGCGCCCGGCGAGCTCCCAGAAGTGGTTGACCACCAGCGCATTGCCCACCGGCAACGTGGTGAAGCTTTCGGTCAGCACCTCGAACACCACCAGGTGGCCGTTCATCAACAGGAACAGCACACTCACCAGCATCGTCATGAACTGGCTGATCACCGTAACGTTGACCCCGTTCCCCGGGTCGACCATGGAGGCGAAGGCCATACCCATCTGCACCGCAACGATCTGCCCGGCAATCACGAACGCCTGGAACAGCAACTGCAACGCCAGGCCGAACAACGTCCCGACGATGATCTGTTCGGCGCACAGCAGCAGGCCGCGCAGGCTCAGCGGGTCGAATTCAGGCAGCGGTGGCAACGCCGGCACGATGACCACGGTAATGGCCACGGCCACGTACAGGCGCACCCGCGCCGGCAGCATGCGGGTACCGAAGATCGGCATGGTCATCAACACCGCCGTCACCCTGAACAACGGCAGGATGAAGGTGGCGACCCAGGTGCCGATCTGCGTATCGGTCAGCTCCAGCATCCGCGCATCAACCTATGAGCTGCGGAATGTTGGTGTAGAGCGTGGTGATGTACTCCATGAACTTCTGCACCAGCCACGGCCCGGCAACGATCAGCGTGATCAGCATCACCAGCAGGCGCGGCAGAAAGCTCAGGGTCTGTTCGTTGATCTGCGTGGCGGCCTGGAACATCGCCACCACCAGGCCCACCAACAGGCTTGGCACCACCAGCACGGCCACCATCAGGGTGGTCAGCCACAGGGCATCACGGAACAGGTCGACAGCGACTTCAGGTGTCATCGGCGGCTCTCCTTGACGGCGTCAGACGCCGCCGAAACTGCTGGCCAGGGTGCCCATGATCAGCGCCCAGCCATCGACCAGCACGAACAGCATGATCTTGAACGGCAGCGAAATGATCAGCGGCGACAGCATCATCATACCCATCGCCATCAGCACACTGGCCACCACCATGTCGATGATCAGGAACGGGATGAAAATCATGAAGCCGATCTGGAACGCCGTTTTCAGCTCGGAGGTGACGAACGCAGGCACCAGGATGGTCAGCGGCACTTGATCGGGCCCGGCAATGTCGGTGCGCTTGGACAAGCGCATGAACAGGTCCAGGTCGCTTTGCCGGGTTTGCGCCAGCATGAAGTCCTTGAGCGGGCCCTGGGCCTTGTCGATGGCCTGCTGAGCGGTCATCTGTTCTTTCAGGTAAGGCTGCAGGGCATCCTGGTTCACCCGATCGAACACCGGGGCCATGATGAACATCGTCAGGAACAGCGCCATGCCGGTCAGCAGCTGGTTCGACGGTGTCTGCTGCAAGCCCAGGGCCTGGCGCAGGATCGAGAACACGATGATGATACGGGTGAAGCTGGTCATGAGGATGACGAACGCCGGAATGAAGCTCAGCGCCGTCATGATCAGCAGGATTTGCAGGCTGACCGAATATTCCTGCTGCCCGTCCGCGGTATTGGACAGGGTAATGGCCGGAATCGACAACGGGTCGGCGGCCAACGCCAACGGCGCGGCCAGCAACAGCGCCACTGTCAACAACGGCCCCAACAACCTACGCAGCGCGCCGCTCATCACGTGTTGTCCTTAGGGTTCTTGCCCATCAACTCCATCAACCGCTGGGCAAACTCCGGCGTCGCCTGGCGAGCGTTTTCCGGCACCTGCACCGGCTCTGCCAGCACATGCAATGCCTCGATGCTGCCCGGGGTATGGCCTATCAAAATCTGCTCCTTGCCCACCTGCACCAGCAACAGGCGGTCGCGCGGGCCGATGGCGCGGCTGCCGACGATCTCGATCACCTGCCCACCCTTCACCGCCGTGCTCTGCAAACGCCGCAGCAGCCAGGCCAGGAAGAAAATCAGGCCAACCACCAGCAGCAGGCCGAAGACCATCTGCGCCAGTTGCCCGCCCAGGCTGCCAGGCGCCGCTGCCGGCGTGGCCGTGGGGGTGGCCGCTGCCAGGCAGGCGTGGCTGCCCAACAACGCCGCAAGTGCCGCGATGGTGCGTATCGTGGCCTTCACTCAGCGCAGCTTCTTGATGCGTTCGCTGGGGCTGATCACGTCGGTCAGGCGAATGCCGAACTTCTCGTTGACCACCACCACTTCGCCATGGGCGATCAACGTACCGTTGACCAGCACGTCCAGTGGCTCGCCGGCCAGGCGGTCAAGCTCGATGACCGAACCCTGGTTGAGCTGCAGCAGGTTGCGGATGTTGATCTCGGTGCTGCCCACTTCCATGGAGATGTTCACCGGGATATCCAGGATCACATCCAGGTTCGGGCCTTCGAGGCTGACATTTTCGTTCGGCTTGGGCGAGCTGGCGAACTCTTCCATTGGCAGGCGGCCCGGGCCGCTGTGGCTGCCGGTGTCACCGCCCAGCAGCGCATCGATGTCCGCCTGGCCGGCAGCACCGGTCTCTTCCAGCGCGGCGGCCCACTCATCGGCCAAGGCCTGATCTTCTGGGGAGGTGATCTCGTTTTCGTTAGCCATGGTTTCCTCGACAGGCATTCAATTCGTTAGGGGCGACCGGCACGCCGTCAGCGGCGTTCGATCGGGTCGATGATCTGCAGCGCCAGGTTGCCCTTGTGCGAGCCCAGCCGCGCCTTGAACGCCGGCACGCCATTGGCGCGCAACACCAGGTGCTCGGGCAATTCCACCGGTATCACATCGCCAGGCTGCATGTGCAGGATGTCGCGCAGCTTCAACTGGCGCCGGGCCACGGTGGCAGTCATCGGCACAGCAACATCCAGCACGTCTTCGCGCAGGGCCTTGACCCAACGCTCGTCCTGGTCGTCCAGGTCGGACTGGAAACCGGCATCGAGCATTTCCCGCACCGGCTCGATCATCGAATACGGCATGGTCACGTGCAGGTCACCGCCACCACCGTCCAGCTCGATATGGAAGGTGGACACCACCACTGCCTCGCTCGGGCCGACGATGTTGGCCATGGCCGGGTTGACCTCGGAGTTCATGTACTCGAAAGACACCGGCATGATGGCCTGCCAGGCTTCCTTCAGGTCGACGAAGCACTGGTCCAGCACCATGCGTACCACACGCAGCTCGGTGGGGGTGAACTCACGGCCCTCGATCTTGGCGTGGCGGCCATCGCCGCCGAAGAAATTGTCCACCAGCTTGAACACCAGCTTGGCGTCGAGAATGAACAGCGAGGTGCCACGCAATGGCTTGATCTTGACCAGGTTCAGGCTGGTCGGCACATACAGCGAGTGCACGTACTCGCCGAACTTCATCACCTGCACGCCACCCACGGCCACGTCGGCCGAGCGGCGCAGCAGGTTGAACATGCTGATGCGGGTGTAACGGGCGAAACGCTCGTTGATCATTTCCAGGGTCGGCATGCGACCGCGCACAATACGGTCCTGACTGGTCAGGTCGTAGCTTTTGATACTGCCGGGCTCCGCGGCGGTCTCGGTCTGCACCAGCCCGTCGTCGACGCCGTGCAAAAGGGCATCGATTTCATCCTGGGACAGCAGGTCCTGTACGGCCATGGCGGACTCCTACTGCAATACGAAATTGGTGAACAGCAGCTGGTCGATGACCGGCTTGCCAAGTTCCTTCTGCGCCACTTCCTGGACCACGGCAGTGGCCTTCTGGCGCAGCATTTCCTGGCCGACAGGGCTGCTGGCGAGGGCGTCGAAGCCCTGCCCGGAGAACATCATCACCAGGTTGTTGCGGATGACCGGCATGTGCACCTTGAGTGCATCCAGGTCTGCCTGGTTGCGCGCCTGCATGGTGATGCTCACCTGCATGTAGCGCTGGCGCCCGTTCTGGTTGAAGTTGACCACGAAGGCCGGGGTCAGCGCCTGGTAGATCGCCGCTGGCTTGACGTTGCTGGCTGCCGCCTCGGCGGCCGGCGCCGGTTCGCTCTTGTGCATGATGAACCAGGTAGCGCCCACCGAAAGGCCGATCGCCAGCAACAAGCCGACGACAGCCATGATGATCAGCTTGAGTTTGCCTTTTGTGGCGGGGTCTTTGACTGCTTCGCTCTTCGCCATGCCAATAATCCGTCGTCCATCGGGGGTTCAAAGGAGGATGGCTTGGCCTGAGCAAGTGTTATGCCAGATTATTCAGAAACTCGGTTTCAGCAGGATCTGCGGTGCTGTCTTCTTCGCGGGCATGCCCGCTCCCACAGGTACTGCACAGGTTGCAAACCCCTGTGGGAGCGGGCGAGCCCGCGAACAGGCCGGAACAGGCAACCCGGCATCAGGCGTAGTAATCGACCGCACTGTCGCCGACAACCACCTGCTGCTCCACAGGCCGGGCGCTATCGACAACCTCGCCCCCACCCTGCCCGGCCTGTGGAGCAGCAGGTGGTTGTCGGCGAC